>CAMWNB010000012.1 GCA_947175495.1 uncultured Porphyromonadaceae bacterium
CACATTGAGCGCATGCAGCAGAATATCGACATATTCGACTTTGAACTCTCCGCCGAAGATATGGCTGAAATTGCAGCACTTGACACTGCTACAAGCCTGTTCTTCGACCATCACGATCCCGAAGTCGTGAAAATGTTTATGGGCTGGAGATAATAATTCTCTCACATACGAGATACGGAGCCTTGTCAAATGCGACCAGGCTCCGTATTCCTTTATATTATTGCTTGATTTCAGTTCCCGACATTTTTGTGAAACGAGGTGCTTGCGCTATCTCTTAACAAGAGTTACTCTCGCCGAAATTTGCATTGTTTTTTAAGTTTATATGAACTAAAAAAACAAGTTTTGATAAACAATCTCGGTATTTGTCGGTATTTGTTGCCTTAATTTAAAGAAAGTTGAATGGGAATGGCCTTATATTTGTCGATTTTTTATTAACTTTGCAGTCTCTTGGCACTCTCTTGTTAAGAGTGCCATAAGGGACAGGCCAATCAATGCTACGCTTTTTGCACGGATTGAAACTGCATACTGATAATGTGGGTTCTCTCTTTTTTAGCGTGATGCTGAAAAAGAGAGAAGAGGAAGTGTGCATATCGTTCGATGTTTTATGATTTTTGTTAATTGTTGCAAGTGCAATGAATCAGCGGTTTAGTCGAGCTTTGTTTGTGGAATATGTCGAAAGTGAAGTTGCTGCTCTCCGGTCTGACTTGTTGACATCGACCGCGGCAAACTCCTTGTTGACCTCCATGCGCGCCCATGGCTACACTGAGATTACCAAGGATTCTCTCCGCATGTGGATTGTGGATATGACACTCAACAATCTGAAAATCTCTACTCGCAAGAAATACTTCAGTCGGGTACATACTATCTATCGAGGGTGGAAGAGCGTTCCGGGAGAGAATCCGTTTGAAGCTGTCAAAGATGCTATCAGCTTCGATTTCCAATGTACCGATAAAGAAGCAAATGCAAATCTCGGACTTCTTGACCGGATTGTCGGTCCTTCAAAAAAGGAAGTTGATAAAGAATGTAATAATTTGTTTCTCTATCTATTTTATAACCCGATGGCTACGATGGGCGATGTCATCAATCTAAAATTTGATGACTATAATGTTGATTGTCCTCAGATAGACGAAATTATTGAAGAACAGAAGGAGATAAGCCGCCGAAGTACAAATGTGTTTGGGCTTGGGCGTGGTCGCAAAAGAGAACCGCAGATTATGCGCGATACTCTGTCGGAGTTGGGCTCCATTGCCAAGTTGGCAGGTATGCGTTTTACAGGAACATTCTCTCGCGATTCAATTATTGCTATGTGGATTGCTGCTGCTTTAAAAGCCGCAGTCCCGGTTGCCGACATAAGGGCTGTTATTTCTTCCGTGCCGGCTGAATATTCGTCCTTATGTCTTGTTCCTGTTGTACCGATTTCCGACGCAAGAAAAAGTGAGATTATCCGGCAGGTAGCTGACTCGGTCAACAATAAACCTCGCCAATGGTTCGTGATGAAGATGCGTTCCGGTCAGACTCCCGAGGCCATTAAGGATAGGATTAAAGCCACAACGGATGGCCTGCTTGATACGATGTTGTTTTATTATCCTACACATACGGTCTTAAGGAAAAATGCCAAAGGCAAAAGTGTCAGAAAAGAAGTGCCATATCTTCCCGGAATCTTGTTTTTCAAGATTTGCCGGAATAAAGTTCCACTGCTGATGAGCCGTATTGGCGAATTGGCATGGTGCTATAAATACACAAATGCTATTGACCGGGATTACTGCACAATCTCACGCAATGAGATGAAAGCGTTTCAGCACAGTATCGGAGAGTTTACTCCCGATATTGAGATGGGACTTGAAGTAAGGGAGGAACCATTGGGAGAAGGCACGGTTGTGAAAATCAACGGAGGAGGCCGAATGGTCGGTATGGAAGCAAAGATTGAGAGCGTTAAAAATATTAATGGCACAAGGACATATACGCTAAGCCTGACAAATTATTTGCAGGCCAAATGGACTGTTAAAGATGTGGAGGAAATCTACATTGCCCCGGTTGAGCATGGCGTAGAAGTTTCTTGAATTGTAGGTGGATGAAGCCAGATAAGTGCGTTTGTACTCATAAATGGTACATCCCCTCATTCAAAGATGTGTGGTAGCCGCTCGCATATCGCTTCTTATGTTTTTCGAAAACGATAATTAATTTAAAATAAAAATGGAAACGATGACTGTCGTCTCCAAAACTTTCAAATACATATGCGCATAAAATTCTTTGCAACAGCAACTTTGTCGGTGGCATTGTTGCTGGGGTCATGCTCTACGCCCAAAAATATCAATTACTTTCAAGATGTACATTCTGGCACAGTGATAGCTCCGGCCAAACAGCTCGACATCAAGGTGAAACCGGAAGACAAGTTGTCGATTATTGTAACCGCTCAAGATCCGGCACTGTCGCAACTGTTCAACCTTGTTTCTACGCAAAACCGGCTTGGAGGCACAACAAGCACGACATCACAGGTTGGAAATATGGGCGATTCCGGTAGCGGTCAAATGGCTTATTACACAGTCAATCGCATGGGCGATATAGACTTTCCTGTGCTTGGCGAGCTCCATGTGGCCGGCATGAATCGATATGAAGTGGCCGACTACATCAAGCAACGTCTCAGCGAGCGTGATCTTGTGAAAAATCCGATTGTTACGGTAGAGTTTGCCAATACCGGCATATCAATCATCGGTGAAGTTGCGGCCCCGGGCCGATATGAGTTCAACAAAGACCAGATGACGATTGTTGATGCCATAGCAATGGCCGGTGATCTGAAAATCAATGCAGCGCGAAGTAATATACTTGTTATGCGTAAGAACTCCGATGGCAAGCAGGAAGGCTTCCGAATTGACCTGACCGATATGCATAGCCTTGCGAACTCGCCGGCATATTATCTACAACAGGACGATGTGATTTATGTAGAGCCCAATGACAAGTTGAAAAGAGAGACAACACCTAACGGCAACACGCCCTATACCCCGGCGTTTTGGGTGTCAATGGGGTCTTTTGCAATGACAATTGCCACGCTTGTCATCACCCTTACAAAATAAAATAATCAGTCAGAAAATCCATTACTTACATTTGAATCAAAATGGCTGAGTCGAAACAGAAATTGAGCAATAAAAAAGCGAGCTATGCCAATGGTTCCGTGCCATTGAGCGATATATTCTTCATGACACTGCGCCATTGGCCATGGGTGTTGCTGTCTGTGGCGATATGCGTGGGCGGTGCATACTTTTATCTTCTCCGTACGCCTGACGTTTATACAAGATCGGCGGAAATTCTTATCAAGGATGACAGTAAAGGCGGTTCCGCAGCCGCAGATGAATTTGCCGATTTTGGTCTCTTCCACAGCAATACAAATATTCAGGATGAAATGACCAATCTGAAGGCTATTGACTTGATGGAAGAGGTCGTAAAACGTCTCGGACTTGATGTAAACTATTACAAAGCCGGACGTTTTCGCGACGAGATTGCTTATGGGTTTGATCTCCCCGTGAAATTGACAATGGCGAATTTTCCTTCTGAAAATAGTCTTTCCTTGACACTGGAAGTGTCAGGTGATGGAAAAGTCGCTATCTCCAAATTGAACGCGTCAGGAACAGCGCAGGACAATAAGAAATACACAGGTAATATTAATGACTCCATCACGACACCGGTAGGTAAGATTGTCGTGTCTCCGACGATTGCATATCAAGAAGGTGTTCCCATAAATCTGGATGTCCGTAAAGAGCCCATTTCGGCTGCTGTCGGTTCTTATAACGGACGTTTGGGCGTAAGTATGGCAAATGACAAAGGCCGTGTAATCAAACTCACGATGTCTGACCGGTCAATCCAGCGAGCCGATGAGATTCTTGCCACTCTCATAAATGTCTATAATGAAAACTGGATTCGCGACAGGAATCAGATTGCGGTTTCTACTTCAAATTTCATCAACGACCGTCTCGGCGTTATCGAAGGAGAACTTGGAAATGTAGACTCGGACATTTCATCATATAAATCTGCCAATCTTATACCCGATGTCGATGTGGCGGCATCAATGTATATGAGCCAGAGCCAGCAGAACCAAGCAGCTATGCTTGAGGTTAATAACCAGTTGCAGATGGCACGCTACATACGTTCATATCTTACCGCGGACGGCAACCGCGATCAACTGCTTCCAGCCAATACCGGACTTCAAGGCGGCAATGTGCAGAGCCTGATTGGTGAGTACAATGATAAGATGCTTCAGCGCAATTCATTACTCGCCAAGTCTTCGTTGGAGAATCCTCTCGTGCAGCAACTTGACGAACAGCTTTCGGCACAGCGTCAGGCAATAATTCGTTTTATTGACAACGAGATTGTAGCTCTAAACACACAGCTTAAAGGCATACGCGGCAGTGAGGCGGCTACCGTTTCAAAGCTTGCTTCCAATCCTACTCAGGCAAGAAACCTTCTTTCAGTGGAGCGTCAGCAGAAAGTAAAGGAGTCTCTCTATCTCTTCCTGCTTCAGAAAAGAGAGGAAAATGAACTTTCACAGGCATTTACAGCCTATAACACGCGAATTGTAAACCGTCCGCATGGCGCGGGAGTTCCACCGACACCCAATCGCCGCAATATACTATCTATGGCTTTTCTGATTGGTCTTGCAATACCTTTCGGCTTTATGTATATCAAGGAAACACTCAACACAAAGGTGCGCGGACGCAAAGATGTGGAAGATCTTCAGGCTCCCTTCCTTGGCGAAATTCCCTTGTATGAGGGCAACAGAGAAAAAGGAAAGTTTGGTCGCGAAACATACATAAAGGCGATCGTTGTAAAGTCCGGCAGGCGCGACGTTATCAACGAGGCATTCCGAGTTCTTCGCACTAATCTTGAGTTTATGAAGATTCACAAGGATGAAGCCGATGTGATTGCACTTACATCATTCAACCCCGGCTCAGGCAAATCGTTCTTGACAATGAATCTCGCTGTAGCAATTGCTCTTAATAATCAGAAAGTGCTTGTGATTGATGGCGATATGCGCCACGGTTCATCGTCCGCATACATTGATTCTCCCGAAACCGGTCTGTCGGACGTGCTCACGAATAAGGTGGCCAACGTGTCTGATGCGATCGTACGCGACAAAGAGTTGCCGATGCTTGCGGTTCTGCCTATTGGCACTGTGCCTCCAAATCCGACGGAGCTTCTGAAAACCAAACGCTTTACCGATGTTATGGGTGAATTGCGCAAGCAGTATGACTATATCCTTGTGGATTGTCCGCCTATTGAGGTGGTTGCAGATGCCCAGATTATCGACAAACATGCCGACCGTACGATTTTCGTGCTCCGCGCAGGATTTCTCGAACGTTCCATGTTGCCGCAGGTTGACAAACTCTACAACGAGGAAAAGTACAAGAACATGTGCATCATTCTCAATGGTACAAGCAATGCACATGGACGATATGGTTACTCCCATTCCTACAAATATGGTTATGGCTATGGTTACGGCTATGGCTATAATTACGGCAACGACAAATCAAATTCCAAAAAGGGTTGACAAGCCATTAATTGCCTGGTACGATGCGCGGTGAAGTTCATTGCGCAATTGAATAAGGCTTTTAAACTCATCACATATTCACTTGCTAAAAAGGCTATAGAATAATCTGCGATGAATCCTAATACAAGAGTTGCCGTCAATGCGATGGCTACATATGGAAGAACCGTGCTCCGTATGGGACTTGGTCTTTTCTCAAGCCGATGGGTGCTGGAATCCCTCGGAGAAGTAGACTATGGTCTTATGGGCGTAGTGGGAAGTCTCATCGTAATGGTTACTTTCCTGAACACGGTTGTGACCGGTGCATGTGCCCGCTTCTTTGCATTTTCCATTGGAAAAAATGATGTTGAAGATTTGCGTAAATGGTTTAATACCGGACTCTCTGTCCATCTTATTCTTGCAGTGGTACTTGTGGGAAGTCTGGGCCCGGTCGGAGAGTGGGCGATAGACAATTTTCTGAATATCCCTTCCGATCGACTGGTGGCTGCGCATTGGGTGTTTCGCTTCTCTTTGGTCAGTGCCTTTTGGTCGATGATTTCAACTCCTTATATGGCAATGTATACTGCTACACAAAATATAGCGGAGCTTACTCTATGGGAGATCACGTATATTCTTGTGAATTTTGTATTCGTCTATTGGCTTACGACCTATACAGGAGATGCCTGGCTGATGTATGCAGGGTTCTCTGTCTTCATCACGTTGCTGCTCGGCATTGGGCAGGCCGTCAGAGCAAGATGCGCATTTCTCGGTTGTCACATTAACTTCACCTATTGGGGAGATTGGAAAAGGATTAACGAAATGTTCTCATTCTCCGGATGGTCGTTATTCGGTAGCCTTGGATATATGGCTCGCGCACAATTCCCCTCGATTCTGCTGAATCAGTTTTTTAATCCACTTCGCTTTGCATTTGTGAATGCTTCATACCAGGTGGGCGGAGCGCTGGCAGGTTATACGCAGAGTATGTCGAATTCTCTGATGGGAGCTTTCACTCCTCAAATCACCACATTGGCAGGAGCTGATGACCAAAAAGGAATGGTGACAACTTCATTTCGAGCCTCGAAGTTCGGCACATTCTTGACTTTGTTGTTTGCTGTACCTGTGTTTATAGAAGCCGACTATCTTCTCGTTCTGTGGCTTAAAGAGCCGCCATTGATGGCGGCTTCATTCTGCAGACTGGTGCTGTTGCAGGCAATTCTTGACAATCTGACATTCGGCAATATGTCTGGAATCATGGCAAGTGGGCGCATTAAGTGGTATCAGATTACTACCGGAACAATTTGCGTACTCAGTATTCCGTTGGCATGGCTGTTTTTAGAAATGGGCGGTGGTCCTTTGATGGTTGGATGGGCCCTTACCATTGGGGTCCTGGCCAATAGTATCGCAAGACTCTTCTTTGGCAGAGCAATTCTTGGAATTGGAATTCGACAATGGACGGGAAATATCCTGCTTCCAATATTGATGATAATAGCTGCTTCGGCTGCCGTTGGCTGCATCGTGACAGCTGCGATAACAGTGCCGTCACTTTTGCGCATATGCATTACAACTTTGGCATGTGTGTCGGTAATGTCAGGTATTGCGTGGTTCAAATTACTCAGTATGGTGGAACGTAACGCTATAACTCATATTTTCGACAAATTCATTTGTGGGATAAAAACTCGAATCTTCTGTTGGCGATGAACTATACTTACTATTCAGACGATATAGAAAGTAAGGAACAGCTGAAATATTCCGCATCGCTCAATCGTTTTGTAGAAGAACCTCAGCTTGGAGTTAAATTGCTGGACAGGGCAATTATTGTGCCCTCGGTTGGTGTATACCATAACGGCGGCATCTGCCCCGAGTCGTTTTGGGGAGGTGTTGTGGACAAGGACCTCAGGTTTGACGAGAGCTCAAACGAGTTTTTAGAAGACAATTCTGAAGTATATTATTTGGGTACATTTCACCACTGTTGGGGGCATGAAATCACCGATGGTATGCGTCTTCTGTGGGGACTGTTGCCTGAACTTGGAGGTGTTCCGCTGAGTGACAATGTGAAATATGTCTATTCGCTTTGCGGTGATGGCTATGCGCTGCCCGAAAACTTCATGATGTTGCTTGAGGCGCTCGGAGTAGACTTGGACAGGCTTGTAAGAGTGGATACACCAACGCGGTTTAAGAAAGTTTATTTGGCAGATGAATCGTATTGGTATGACATTGCCTCAGAAACAAAGCGTACTTTCGGCGAGACTTTCCGGCAACTCTACGAAATCTTGTGCAGTAAAGTTGTTGCTGAAAGAAAAGAACCTACGAGGACTGTATATCTCAGCCGTTCCGGGTGGCAAAAGGGTAATCCCGACTATGGAGAGGCCACGATAGAACGAACATTTGTGGAGAAAATGAAATGTGAGGTGTTCCGTCCCGAGAATCTTTCATTTATAGAAATGGTGGAATTGTTGCAGGAAACAAAAACACTCATTGCCACCGAGGGTTCGATTTCACATAATGCTCTGTTTCTTCAGCCAGGTACCAGGCTTATTATTCTGCGCAAGGCGGGCTTTATCAGCTACTATCAGCTCATGATCAACCAGTTGAAAGAGCTGGATGTTACATATATCGATGCTCACCGCACTCACCATTTCACTGATCCGGCATGTCCTTACTATGGGCCGTTTTTTCTTGTGCTCAACAAGTCGCTTGCAGAGTTCTTGGGTGTAAAGCCACGGTTCCCGTTTATGGAATATGTGAGTTATCGAGGAGAGGTTTTCCGGCGCAGAGTCCGCCGCATCGTCTTTCCCGTTTTGGCAAAAACCAAGCGCAGGCTCACTTCATTGATACAAAAAAACAGGAGAGTTGCGGATAGTGTCGCAGACTGTTGATAAGTTGTTTAGCCGAATATTATGAAAGAAAAGATAAAGAAAATATTGCTTGACCGACTCCATTGCATAGAGCGGCAGGAATATGACTTGGCCGACGCCATTGCGCGGCGAGGAGTGAGAGGATATGCAGAGTTTGATTTCAGCGTATTCAAAAAAGAGATACTGGAGTACGTCGAATCGGTGCGATGTGGAGAATTTGCATATAAGTATTCGGCAAGTCGGAAACAGCCGGTTCTTTATGCGAGCATCTATGCAGTCATGCTTGAAGGATTACTTGGAGTTCTTGACAAACGCTCGCCCGAGGAATTAAGGCATTGGGCCGATTATCTCAATTCTTTTCAGAATCCCGATGACGGCCTCTATTATGACCCGGCACTTGCCGGCGATGCCTATGAGCACCTCGGCATATGGAACGAAGGGTGGGGGAAGCATCATCTGATGGGACATATAATAATTGCATTTGCAAGATTAGGGCATAGACCGAAATATCCGCTCCGCTATCTTGAGAAATATTATGACCGGGACTATCTCATGGAATGGATGGATTCGTTTGATTTTTCCGGAGATGTGTGGACCGCGAGCAACTATTTCATGAATCTTTTCACTGTGTTGGAATACTCCCGCGATTATCTTGACGATCCATGTGCCGGCGTGGCAATTGACACTATGTTGAAATGGCTCAAGGACAAACAGAACCCTGAAACCGGGATGTGGCATGCGACACCAATGTCGGAACTTGACCATTTGGGCAAACTAAAGGTGGTTCGGGCCGCATATCATTATTTCCCGCTTTTTGAATATGAGGGGGTGGAAATACCATATGCCGACAAAATAGTTGAGAATATATTGCCCCTGCAAAATGGTTGGGGTGGATGGGCGGTAGAGCATGGAAATTCTGGCGCCTGTGAAGATATCGATGCAGTCGAGCCACTTATAAGGTGCGCATCAGCCAGCCCCGACAAGGCAGACGAGATAAGATCAGCATTAATCCGTTCAATAATATGGCAGTTGGCATGTAGAAATGCCGACGGAGGATTCTCCTTTTATCTGAGAGCTCAACAAGAATATGGAGGACATCCACTGACAACAAGCCTTAGGGACGAGAGTTCTATGTTTGCCACCTGGTTCCGCACCCTGTGTCTTGCGTATGAAATGGAATATTTAAAAATGCCCAACGGATTCTGCCTCGGAAAATATCCCGGCTATGAAATTAGTTTGTAACCAAATTTATGTTCAAAAAGGTTGAGATTGTGTTTGGCGTATGTTGTTCTGAGCCAATCAGTTGTCAAAGAGCTTGAAAACCTCACGGCTAAGGGTTGAATAGCATCAAATGATTTATTACCAACTTTTAATCTATACACGTTAAGAATGCCAGCAGTCACGGTGCTTATGAGTGTTTACAATGGAGAAAAATATCTTCGAGAAGCCATTGATAGCATTTTAAACCAAACGTTTAGAGATTTTGAATTCGCAATTTATGATGATTGCTCCAATGATGCAACGGAAAAAGTCATCTTGTCATATGCTGATTCCCGTATTCTTTATAGGCGCAACTCCGAGAATAAGGGACTGACATCAAATCTTGCAGACGGAGTACTTCGCTCCGAAGCCAAATATATAGTAAGAATGGACGCGGATGATATCGCATTCCCTGATCGTATAGAACGTCAAGTGGAGTGGATGGAGCATCATCTCGACATAACAGTCATGGGAACTCCCGTTGTATACTTTAGTAAAAAACCAGGAGACTTAGGCATTGCTCATCAGCCATGTGATGACGCAACAATTAAGGCTAAACTTTTTATTGATTTCACTTTAATGCATCCAAGCATTATTATCCGGCGTGAGTCACTCGTTGGCAACGGAATCAATTATAATCCGAAATATCGTTATTCCCAGGATCATGCCCTTTATTTCGATTGCATAAAAAAAGGTCTCAAATTTGCCAACATGTCGATGCCATTGCTATATATGCGAGCTCACAATGGCAGTATCTCAAGGCATAAACATTCGGCTCAACAAGAATGTTCGTGCCAGGCCAGAACAAGGTTCCTGCAAGACACCGGTATTGGAGCAGGTATGACTGACGAGGAAATTAATATATATAACTCCTTTGCGTCTGGTGAATTTCCAAAAACAAGAAAAGGCGTGAGATTGTTTGAACAGTTCGCCACTAAAGTGTGTCATAACCCTGCGACGAACAGCTATTTTGACATAGACGTGTTGCAGCATGTTATGGCAGAAAAACTCATAAATGCTTCCTATCACGCTTCGGGGTGTAAAGGTTTTAAGCTTGCGGCTTGGCAAGGGTTCAATACCCGGTTATGTACCGGAATTGCTCCTGTCAGTATGATGCGAAGAATTAAATTCTTGTTGAAAATATTGTTGAGAAGATGACTCTTGTCATTTGCAGATATTGTTCAGTAACAATGTGCTTAATTCCTATTGGTTCATACTATTCAACACATTTCTAACATGACACATATGAAAATATCCGTAATTGTGCCAATTTACAATTGTGAGAATTATCTTGGCGAATGTCTCGACAGTGTGCTGGGACAAACCTACAGGGATTGGGAATGCATTTGTGTAGACGATGGAAGCACGGACCGAAGTGGTGATATTGCAGATGAATATGCCCGACGCGACGATCGTTTTAGGGTAGTGCACAAACCAAATGGAGGAGAGGGCTCGGCACGAAATTCCGGACTTGATATTTTCACAGGGGATTGGGTGTATTTCCTTGATTCCGATGACATACTTAACAATCGTGCATTGGAAGTTTGCGCAGAAGGCATTAATAATAATCCTGATGTTGACATTTCCTGTATAGGGATAGCTAATTATATCGATGGAGCATCCCCGTCGTGGGAATCTGACAAGCCAATAACATGGATGACGCATGATATCTCAACTTATATAGACCCGACAAATTACGGCCTTTATGTATGGTGTGCAGCTTATAGAGCGGAATTAGTAAAGAACAAACGCTTTACAGATTTGAAAGTAGGAGCCGACAGAGTATTTGTGCTTGATGTACTGATGAATTCCAAAAATGTAGTACGGAGCAATTATATCGGCTATGGCTATCGCACGAGAGAGGGGAGCATTGTCAATACTCCAATGACGAAAGAAAAATTTCTTGCCGACTTGCGCCATCGTATGTTTTGCCTTGAGTTGTTCAAGTCCTCCGGCAAACAGTTTGCAAAAAGCATTATCAGAAATTTTGCAAAAGACATCATGGAATATACCGGAGATTGCTTCTTCCGAATGACAAAGATAGAGCAGGAGGAGTCGCTAAATGAATGGTGCGACGCTTTGCGCGCCTGTTCAAAGTCGAGGTTGTGGAATGTTGCAATTTCATACCGGATGAAAATATGCGGCACAATTCGTTCGCGTGGCGTACTGTGGTGTTTGTGTTGCCTGCCTTATTGGCTCAAAGCTCATGGGGTTAATCGAAAATTTGCAATTCAGAAATAATATGGATAACTTCGAATATCTCCGCAGACTTAAGGCCGATGCCGCAAGTGCGACATACGGCAAGATTAAGAACAAGACCGGGTGTTTGAAAGTCGAGCCATATGATGACGTTGAACTGATCATTGAGTATACGGACCACCCCAAAGCGCAGCCGACATTCAATAGAAGCAACGCCAACGCCACACTCAAGCATATAAGCGAAAAAGCAAGACACATCAGTGGAACGGTTTTGTTCGGTGGCTTTTTTATTAATCATTGGGGGCACTTTTTAGTTGAAACTTTGGCTCGCTTGTGGTATCTGTACCAGGATTCGGCTGAAAAGATAGAAAAGGTGGTTTTTGTGTCGGAAAATCCTGATTTTGCCGGCTTGCATGGCAATATGAAGCAGTTTTTTGAGTTGGCAGGTCTTAGTGATATTATTGAAGTGGTTACATCCGATGTTTCGTGCGACCGACTGATAGTGCCGGAGATGGCACTGTCCCACTGGCATACGAGTCAAGAATACGGGGCGATATTTAACTCTCTTATTCGCAAAGTACTATCCTCTGCGACGGAGTGTGAAGGCACTGGCAGAGTGGAAAATAAAAAAGTGTTTCTCACGCGTTCGAAATTGAAAAACGCAACTCGTAAGGAGATTAATATTGAGTGTGTCGACAAATTCTTTCAAAATAATGGATACACCATAATCTCGCCGGAAAAACTCATGTTAAAGGATTTGGTCATTATGATGTCGGATGCGTCGGAGATTGTATCAATTAATGGCACGCTGGCCCACAATGTCCTCTTTGCGCCGCAAGGTGTTGATTTTACAGTGCTTGAACGTCATGGCTTTATTAACAGTTGGCAAATGGGGTGTAATATCGCCAAGGGAATTGACGGGACTTATGTGGATTGCTATGAGCTTCCAACAATATCCAATCCCATTGGAAGTGTGTTCCTATATGAGGCCACAGAACAGTTTCAGCAATGGGCTTGCTCTAAGGGGATGACAGTAACGGAATTTTCACAGCATCCTGCAGCGCTGAAAAAAGAATTGAAGAGATTTTTGCGGCTCACCACTTCGGAATATGGCCACACTCCTGTGGTATTGCCGTATGACCTCCACCGTGGCTCCATATATATGGAAGCCATGCTTGATAGCGAACGCAGATACTACAGATGGGCACGCAGACAACAGCCTTTGTTTCTGTCGGACTATTTCAGCCTGTCATGTCATAAAAAATGGTGGCTGAGCTCTCTTGTCCGCAAGATTCTACGATAATCATATAAGCATATTCACACAATAGTCCGGGAGAATGGAATTAGCAATCTCGTTGGTTTCAATAGTGCTGATTGTGGCTTCAATGAGCGGCAAGAGACTTCTCAATAAGTTTGATATATCCAACACCTTGGCTCTAAGAGGCATTCTCGCAGCCATGATAGTCTTGTCGCACATAACACAACATGTTATGAGCGATTTTTCTGCTACGTTATTGGTCCGGGAAGTGACATTGCAGATTACCGGAAGCGCCATTTATGTAGTCGCAACATTCTTTTTTCTGTCGGCCTACGGACTGATAGCGTCATACAGACACAAGGGCGAAGCTTATTTAGCGGGATTCTTTCAGAAACGATGCCAAAGGCTGTTGACACCATTCTTATTGGTTGTTATTGTGTATCAGATTTATAATGTTATAACAGGAACGTTTGAGCCATTGGCTATAGTTGTGGGATTGACGCAAGGAGGTACATTGCACTTGTGTCCTAACACATGGTTTGTACTGTCGCTGCTGATATTCTATCTTATGTTTTGGATAGTTGCAAAAGCAACTCACGACATCAAGAAAATTGCTTTGCTCCTTTCATGTCTTACCATTATATATACAATAGTATTGTTTGCTTTATTCCATTTCAAAGGATGGGGCTTGCATTGGTTTCAATCCAATCTGGGATTTGTTTCCGGAGTAGTGATTTGTTGCTATGAAAGACAATTGCGCAGAATTATATCTGCTCACAAGATTGCTGTGACAATGCTGTTGATTGGCGGATTGATTGGCTTGTGGCTTTTTGTGCACATACACTGGGTGGCCATAACTATCGCATGTGGAGTAGTGCCGTTGCTGATTTATTGTTCCATCTGCCGGTTGCGCAGCACCCATAATAGTGTACTTGGTTTTCTTGGTAAATATTCCTATGAGATTTATATCACTCATGGCGTACTTATTGTGATGTTTGGATTTGTCACAGATCCGATATGCTTTTCGTTGATTGTCATGGTCATGGTAATGCCATTCTCAATCATCGTAAACAAGTGTTCTGCGCGCATTCAAAATTTGTTCAATTCTTCAAAATGACTTTTTCATTAGTTATTCCTGTTTACAACGTAGAGCCGTACATCCGCAAATGTCTTGACTCGGTTATTCACCAGGACTTTGGCGACTGGGAAGCCTTGCTCATAGACGACGGAAGCACAGACACGTCCGGGAACATTTGCGACGAATATGCGGCTCGAGACAAACGTTTCCGTGTATTCCACAAACCCAATGGAGGCGTCAGCTCAGCTCGGAATATGGCCCTTGACAATGCGCGGGGCGAATGGATATGGTTTGTCGATCCGGACGACTGGATAATGCCGTCGGCGCTGAATCGACTTGCAACTGTTGCCGGTCGTTATTGCTGTGATACGATTTTGTTTGGAATCGAGTATTATAATACGAAAGGTCAACTGCTCGGAAGCGACGATACGGAAGACGCATTTGGAAAAAGCAAAGACGAGGTTATTTCCGAGTCGGATTATCCTCCGGTCTGTTATTTGTTGCGACGCAATATCGTTGAAAACGCTCAGCTAAGATTTACTGAAGGCGTGGCAGTCGGAGAAGATTTGGAGTTCCAGTATAAATACTTTATGTTGTGTCAGAGGCCGGTTAGCGCGAACTTGAGATTGTACGGGTGTTTGCGTCGCGAAGGATCGGCTACATGCAATCCACACACACTAATTGATAATGCCATCCATATCCCGAACGTGCTCGGCCGGTTGGTCGATTTTGTGGAAAGCTATAATATAGCTGAGTCCAAGTGGCTTGCGGCGCGGCTCAATCGCGTGTTTAAATCGGCGATGAGCAGCAATTATCTTGTTAGGGATTTCCGTGACGGATTACAACAGAAAATCAGAAATGCCGATCGGCGTCTGATGGACATGGGATTCTTTAAATATCGTGATGCCGCGGTAAAAGCAGCTGTTACAGACATGCGTCTTTACTTTGCCTGTCAGCGTCTACGCAAATTTTTGAAAAGATGAATAAGAAGAGACTTTCTATCATCATCCCGGCCTATAATGTTGAGCAGTATATCGGGAGGTGTCTGGAATCTTGTCTGAATCAAGATTTGGCTCCGAAAGATTATGAGATAATCGTAGTCAACGACGGCACTCCGGACAAATCAATGGAGGTCGTGGACCTCTATGCCAAGTCCCACGATAATATTATCTCGGTGAACAGAAAGAACGGAGGGCTGTCTGCGGCAAGAAACACCGGCCTGGAATATGCAACCGGCGAATATGTGTGGTTCGTCGATAGCGATGATAGGATTGAGGCCAACTGTTTGGGATACCTGTTGAATTTTGCCGGCGACAACCGCTTGGATGTGCTTTGTTTTGGCCTTTTTCTGGAGTATGCCGATGGACGCACAAGTCTTTTTCCCATCAATAATAAAGGAGGAGAAGTGTACAAGGGTTGCGATTTTCTGAATCGTGTTGCCATGCCTCCTGCAGCATGGGCGGCGTTATATAAGCGCAGTTTCTTGAACTCCCGTTATCTGAGGTTTCTTGAAGGCATCTTGCATGAAGACCAGGAATTTACGCCAAGGGCATATTATCTCTCGGAGAGAATAGCGTTTATAAACATTCCGTTTTATTATTACTGTCAACGGGAGGGTAGCATCATGAAGAGTAGCCGTGATGCCAGACGATGTCGTGACCTTCTGAAGGTGGCCGACTCCCTGTATTACTTTGCGGAAACTGAAGTTGACCGAGGTTCCGAGGCGTGGAACACATTCTTGCAAAAAGTGTATTTTTGTGTCACCCAGTCTCTTGCTTTCTATTCTTCTGATGTATTTGAGCTCGGGGAATATAAAAAACGCGAGTATTACCCTTTCAACCTGTCAGTAGTAAAAGGGACCATAAAACATAAACTCTGTCTGGCCAATTATTCATTGAGGCTTTATGTCATGTTGCATCGGCTGCTGAAGAAATAAATCATGAACAGAATATATGTGAAAATGGACGGCAGGCTGGGAAACCAGTTTTTCCAATATGCCTTTGCCCGCAAATTGCAATCTCTTGTTGGTGGTGATTTGATTTTTGACTTCACAAGTTTGAAGCTGAACAAGAAGGACGGCTTTGACGGAGCCGATGGGCTGGAGAATCATCTTGAAAAGTTTAATGTCAAGCCCTATAAATATATTGATTCAGGCAACTTTGACAGTTCAATCATACCGTCGCATCAACGCCGGCTGTTCAATATTATGCGCAGAATAAAGCCAATGACTCGTCGGCGATGGTATGTGGAGCTTGTCGAATTAATAGATCATAGGTTGCTGCAGGCTTTGGGCATTTATTTTTTGGAGAGCGCCAATCCTTATAAGTATCTCAGATATCCGTCAAAACCGCGCGACCTTTTCGTGAGAGGATGGTTTGAGGGCTCATGCTATTTCAAGGACATTGCAGCCGAGCTCCGCGAGGAGCTTACTCCTAAACTCCCGATATCAGATGATTTGACCGGTCTATATGCCGACTTGCTCTCTGACGAATATATATGCGTCACCATTCGGCGAGGCGATTTCACATCCGACACATATAGCAAAAGATATTTAATCTGCACTCCCGAATATTACGAAAAAGGGGTGAGAATCATTAAAGAAAGGCATCCCGGTGCCAAGGTGTTCGCCTGCTCTGACGATGTCGACTGGTGCAGACGCAATCTTGACTTTGGCTCCGATACGATATTTGAACCGGACGGACTGCCCGTCTGGGAGAAAATCAGATTGATGAGTGCATGCAAGCATTTTGTGCTGTCAAACAGCACTTTCAGTTGGTGGTGCCAGTTCCTGTCGGCCTACGGCGAAAAGTGTGTTGTCGCCCCCTCTGTATGGCGACGCGACAATCCTGCTCCGAAGGAGATTTTTGATGAAGATTGGATTTTGATATGATTTAAATCATTGTAAATACAATGTCGAAGCGAAAGATAAAGATAAAATTCATTGACTATTGGGGCAGCTTCTATAAGGAAGAGATTGAGGACTGCTTGATTATGCGGATTCTGCGCAAGCACTACGATGTAGAAGTATGTGACGACGCTGATTATGTGTTTTTCTCGACCTCGGGGGAAAGTCATTGGAGTGTTCCTGACCGTTGTGTCAAGATATACCAGACCGGCGAGAATATTGTGCCGGATTTCAATGCCTGCGACTATGCCGTTGGCTTTGAATGGATGGAGTATGAGGATCGATACATACGTTTTCCCAACTATATGTTTTACGATGTGGATATGCTGCATAAGATGGAGCATAAGCATGAATTGCCCGAAGGTTGGGACATCGCGGTTGAGAAACCTGATTTCTGCGGTTTTATGGTCAGCAACCATAGGAATCCCAAGCGCAACAAGACCTTTCATCGCCTTTGCGAATATAAAAAAGTGGATTCAGGCGGGGGCTATCTCAATAATATTGGCCATAGGGTTGACGATAAATTTGCATTTGATAGCACTCATCGGTTCTCTTTGTGTTTTGAGAATGGCGCCCACAATGGATATACCACCGAAAAACTCGTTCAAGCGTTTGCTGCAAGAACAATACCAATATATTGGGGCGACCCGTTGGTTGGTAAGGTGTTCAATGAGAAAGCGATGATTGATGCCTCCTCTTATGGGAACATGGATGCCCTCGTTGAGAGAATCAAGGAAATAGAAGAATCCCCGGAACTGCAATTACAGATACTCCGTCAACCGGCTCTGCTGCCTGAATCTCCATCCGTTGACGACGAACTTGCGAGATTTGAGAGTTGGCTTATCCATATATTTGAGCAGCCGCTTGAAATGGCATATCGCAGAAACCGAGAGATGCATGGCCGGTGGTACATTGAACGCAGATTCAAGATTGACACCAGAGCCAATCGTCGGGCGATACATAACTTGAGAAAGCAATGGATAAAGAAAGCATGGAACCATCTGAAGCGAAAAGCAACCTTTGCATTTGCCCTTTTGTGCGTGTGGATGTGATTCGTCAGTGAGCCAATGCCTGCGATGCTTATTTTAAAAGATTAGAAATGCGCACTATAGTTTCATATATAAACAATCTTATTTTCCCGTTGATTCCCGAGTCAAGGGCATTCGGATTCAAGCGGCTCATGCTTAGGATTGCAGGTGCTGAAATCGGAGCTAATGTCAAAATTAGTTCTTCATGTAAGATTTTCGGTGCGGGGGAATTGGTTATTGGCGATAACACATGGGTTGGATACCAATGCACTATTGTGACATCTTCACGTATCACGATTGGAAAAAATGTGGATATAGCCCCCGGTGTCTACATCGGAACCGGCACTCATGTCATTGACCCGGCATCAGATCATATCGCGGCCCTGGATATAAGCCGGGACGTGAGAATAGGCGACGGATGCTGGATATGCGTCAACGCTACGATTTTGCCGGGCTCGGAGATTGGCGACAAATGTGTGGTGGCCGCAGCGGCCGTGGTAGGAGATAAATATCATGATGAGAAAGTGTTGATAGCAGGAGTCCCCGCTAAAATCATCAAACACTATGATTAAGTATTTTAACCTTTTTATTGATTACATAAAATCCGACATCGGGTGGTGGCCGTTCGCATTTGCTGTAATTATGGGCAGCAAAGTGTTGGGTGGAAATATTCCTATGAGCGACATCGCATCCTATGCCATGTTGATTATCGCGTCAATAATATGCCTGAGACATGGTGGTGACTTCGACCGGCTGAGTACGGCTTTTATCCTCTTCATCCCGGTCGCACTTGTACTGGCATCCCCTGCTCCGGTTTTCAAATCATGGTCACGTTATGTTTTATTTGCAATACTGTATATAGCAGTCTCTCCCTTGGCCAGAAATGAATATTCAAGGAAATTCAGATTAAGCGTGTTTAAGATGACAATAATTATATGTATAGCATTGTCTTGCATTTCGTTTGTCTGCTATTTCCTTGGAGTAAACATGATGAGAAGTAATTATGATGGTTCTGAATTGAACTATATGGTGAACACGGCAGGAACTTTTGGTGGAATAACGGCTCATTCCATGCTGTTGGGACCCATAAGCGGAATAGCCACAATTGCTTGTTCTTATCTGGCAATGAATCAAGACAAAAGATACTGGATATTTGCCGTGATGTGTGCCGGCAGTATGTTGTTTGCCGCATCTCGTTCATCACTTCTGGCAACTTTATGCGGAGAAATGGCATTGTTTTACTTTTCAACCGAAAGCATTGGGAAAAACACAAAACGCATCTTGACCGTCGGGGCGATTCTTTTCTTGACTTATCCTGTGTGGAATGGTGCAATGGCCGGAGTGATAGCAAAGAATCAAGGCTCGATGTCTTCGGGCATAAACACAAGCTCCAGAGCGGACAAATGGTCTATTCGCATTGAAGAATGGGAATCCTCGCCAATATATGGTGTGGGATTCTGCGCAGTCTCGGAAAAAGATGATGTCGGCAGCGATGGAATTATTGAGCCGGGATCGTCGTGGCTTGCTGTGTTGTCAATGACAGGAATCATGGGATTTATCCTTTTTTTTTCAATGTTTTATCGTGCAGTTCGCAACTCTTTGCGGCATCGAACGCCTTATGGGGCTTTGATTGGTTCCGTATTGATATTGCTGGGAGTCCACATGTTTGCCGAAGGCCATGTTTTCTCCGGCGGAAGCTATCTGTGTTTGTGCGTGTGGCTTGGCATTGGATGTGCAACTGATTATGAACCGGACGAAATAGACGGGGAAGAATGACTGTTACATTTTTTATAAACTATCTCAATCACCATCAACTGCCGGTAGCTGATGAAATGTATCGTCTGTTGGGTGACAATTTCCGTTTTGTTGCCACATATCCACGCAGTGTTTCAGAGTTGAAAGGCGGTGAGGACTATAGCGGTCGGCCATATTGTCTTCTCCCTGCCGAGAATACAGAGCATGAAAAGTTGGCCCATCGGCTTAACTTGACTTCAGATGTGTGCATTTACGGTGCTGGCAATCTCGGTTGGGAGGCGGAACGGGCTGCAACCGGAAGATTGTCGTTTGAAATCAGCGAAAGATGGTTTAAGCGCGGAATAATCAATCTTTTGTCTCCGAGATTGATGGAGTGGTGGTGGTTGTATCAGACGAAGCTGCGCAATAAGCCGTTCTACAAACTCTGTGCAAGCGCATTCACGGCATCCGATTGCAGGAAACTGAGAACATTTAAGAACAGATGCTTTAAATGGGGATATTTTACCATGCTGCCGGTATTCTCTCAGTCCAAACCGATAAATCGAATTCCACAGATAATGTGGTGTGGGAGACTGATTGGATTAAAGCATCCCGAACATGCAATAGAGACTGCACGGCGGTTAAAAAAACAAGGCTGTCGATTTGTTTTAAACATATATGGAGACGGTCAATTGAGATATGATATTCAGCAGTTAATCTCAAGGTTGTCGCTGGACGATTGCGTGAGATTAAAAGGCAATGTTCCGAATTCTCAAATACTGTCGGCCATGCGTGAGAGCGACATATTCATGTTCACGTCCGATAGGCAGGAAGGGTGGGGAGCAGTTGTCAATGAGGCAATGTCGGCCGGCTGTTGCGTCATCGGAAGCGATGCGATAGGTTCGGTGCCATACCTGATTGCGGACGGAACCAATGGTTTGATTTATCACAATGGAAATCTGAATTCCCTGTACAGTAAAGTAAAATATGCCCTTGAGAATATGGACAAAGTCAGAGCGATGGGGCAGATGGCGGCGAGGGACATGTCTGAGACTTGGAGCCCTCGTAATGCAGCAAATAGTCTGATGCAGCTGATTGATTATTTGAATGGCGGCGAATCGCTGTTGCCTCCTTCGGGCCCTTGTTCAAAAGCATAACTTAATACCTTTAATAATGACAATACATAGAGACAGCAGTATTGATATTACGCGGTGCATATCAAATTATATGATAGTTCTTCTACATGCAAGTGCGGTAAATCAGTACTGCAATCAAGCGACATGTGAAGCTGTGTTTTGGAATTTCATATATGACAGTATCTGTCCGTCCGCTTTGCCTGCTTTGTTTTTCATTTCTGGCTATCTTATGTTTAAGAATTATTCCATAAATGGCTATTACAATAAGATTAAACGAAGAGTCGGTCGTCTTGTTGTCCCATATATTTCTTGGAATATACTTTTTATAGTGATATATCTTATTGGAAGTATTTTTGTGCCAAGATTGAGTTTAAGAGTTGAAGGCTTTGATTTGCATTCGCTCTCGGGCGTCTGCAGCAAGGTGTTTAGTCTGATGACGGCTCCGATTGACGGTCCGTTATGGTTCATAAGGGCACTCTTCATATATAGTTTGTTGTCGCCTATAATTGCAATCTTTCTGCGAAATGTATTTTCGAGGGTGCTATTTGTTTTTATTTTGCTTGTTTGTGCGGCATATTTTACGGAAATCGGTTTTTCTGCAAGATTAACCTTGACATATCCGGTATATTCATTGATGATGTTCTTCATCGGTGGTGTAATGTCCAAAACGTTTCATGAGCCTTTTGCCATATTCAAGAGCATCAGAATCTTGTTTATAAGCGTATTTGGACTTGTTATTATTGCTGTTAGCCGCAGCATTGCATTACCGGCTCTGATAACGGGGGTGAGCGATGTGCTTTCGGATTTCTTCAAGATGGTACTCCTGGTCAATGTGGCATCTCTCTTAAATACCGAAAAGATGAGGCGAAGTCCGATTTACGAGAAATTGCGTGAAATGTCGTTTTTCGCTTATGCCGGACATTTTTTGTTCTGCTCAATTCTTCTTCATTTGATAGCTCCGACACTCTCATTTTTAGAAATGGGGAAGCAAACATTTCTTACGGCAATCTTCTTCTTTGGTGGAATATGCATCATGTGGCTTGTCTATTTTCCTTTAAAAAAGATTGCACCACGTATTTTGGGGCTATTTGACGGAACACTTAAATTGTGATGAACCTGCAATTCTGCAAATGAAACCTATACTTATTGACGCGCTCCATATCAACATGGGTGGCGCACTGACGATACTTAACCACCTTGTTGACCGACTTGTGGCTAAAAATGTCAATTTCGTGTTGCTGAAGGATGACCGCTGCCCGCAGTTGAAGTCTGAAGAAAAGGTCAGACATATGATGGTAATGTCGTGCGCCGAATCAAAGAGGAAAAACTATTATAAGGCTCATCGAAAAGACTTCAAGACAGTGCTGTGCCTCGGCAATATTCCGCCCGCAATCAAGATGCCGGTACCCGTCTATACATATATTCACAACGTCAGTCTTCTTAAAATACCCGAGGATTATGGCTATATATGGAAGCTGAAATCGTTCCTTAAGCGCTGGTACATAAGGTTCCGGTCATTTTATACCGATGCATGGATTGTTCAGACAAGCAACACCGAAAATTTAGTGAAGAAATATTTGCCATGCAAAGGAAAGGATATATTTACCTATCCTTTTTATGAAATCCCTGCTAAAGTCCGGAATGAAAAAGATAAAAATCGCACAGACTATATATTTGTTGGAGAACACACCTATGCAAAAGGGCATGAATATCTCATTGATGCCTGGGTCATATTGTCGGAGAAATTGAAACAGAATTGCCCCGTACTGCATCTGACAGTCGGTTCGGACGTCTTGAAGCCATATATAGAAAATGCTATACGAAATGGCGCAAAAATAATCAACCATGGACGTATGCCGTTTGAAGAGGTCTGCCGGCTATATCAAAGGTGTAAGGCGATTGTATATCCTTCTCTCAACGAAAGTCTTGGCTTGGGAATTGTAGAGGCTATAGAGGCGGGATGCGATGTTATAGGGTGCGACCTGCCCTATCTGCATTCTGTCTGTCTGCCTTCTGAAACGTTTGTCCCCCAAAATCCGGATTCTATAGTGGCGGCAATCTTGAAATATCGAAGCGGCACATCCGCCAAGACCCAACTTACAATAAAGGACGAAGCTGACAACTTGATAGATTTTTTGCATTCTGATTCTCCGGCCTCAAGACAATGAATGCTACGGGCTTGAACATAAAATTACAATTGCGTATTGTTGGTCTTGCGATGAAAATCTAACCACTACTAATAATATTACTAATGCTTGACCTCTCTGTACTTATCCTGACAAAAGACGAAGAGTTGCACATAAAACGTTGCCTTGACAACGTAAATGAAATCGCCAAAGAGATTTTTATCATTGACAGCTACTCCAACGACAGGACTCTTGAAATAGCAAGGGAATATCCTAAGGTCCATATTTTACAGAATAAGTGGATCAACAATTATGCTTATCAGTTCAATTGGGGGCTTGAGAATGCTCCGATAACAGGCAAATGGGTGTTGCGACTTGATGCCGACGAATATCTTCTGCCGGAGTTGATTGAAGAACTGAATCAAAAATTGCCGACTATATCCGATAGTATAACCGGCATATCGTTTAACCGCCGTCACATTTTCATGGGTAAATGGATGAAGCATGGCATTTATCCGGTGACATTATTGCGCCTTTTCAGATACGGCAAAGGCAAATGCGAGCAGAGGCTGATGGACGAACATATACAGCTGGCGGAGGGCGAAAATATCGTGTTCGGGAATGATTTCTGCGACCACAACCTCAACAACTTGTCTTGGTTTTGCCATAAGCACGTGAATTATGCCGTAAGAGAGGCGGCGGATTTGCTTGACATTGAAATGGAGCTTACTGGTGCGGCGGAGACAGACAAAGAAAAAGCGCTCAACAGTCAGGCGGCCAACAAGAGAATGAAAAAACACAAATATGCAAAACAACCATTGTTTTGGCGTTCGTTTGCATACTTTCTGTACAGATATTTTCTCAAGGGAGCATGGCGGGATGGCAAGGAAGGCTTTATCTTCTCGTTCATTCAAGGATGGTGGTATCGGACTCTTGTCGATGCAAAAGTGCTCGAAATAAAAAAAGCGTGTGGTAATAATCCGCATGAAATAAAGCGATTGCTCGCCGAACAGTACAACGTGATTTTTTAAGTATATGTCGTTCACTGAAAGAGTGGACGACATTGTGATTACCCGGGGATCCGCTGCAGAGTTGCACCGGACAACCTTTGTGTGGCCGACAGGTCGAAATGCTTTGCAGTGATTGCCTTCTGGCTAAAAAAGAAACAAATCATTAAATCTTAAATCTTCAAACGGATTAATCATACATCTCCCGAGAGGGAACGAATCGTATCTATTTCATTTATAAACCATTTCCTGATTTTATGAGAATTTCCATTATAACTGCTGCTTATAATAGCGGCAGAACTTTGCGCGACACTATGTGTAGTGTCTTGTCGCAATCCTATCCGGACTTTGAGCATATAATCGTTGATGGAGGCTCAAAGGATAATACAGTCAACCTGATACAAGAACTGGAGCCAAAATATAAAGGTCGACTCCGATGGATTAGCGAACCGGACAGAGGCATATATGATGCCATGAACAAGGGTATTGCAATGGCGACCGGTGATGTTGTCGGAATTCTCAATTCGGATGATTTCTATACATCTGAAGATGTCCTGACAAAGGTCGCAATACAGATGATGGACGACAAGATTGACGCAGTGTATGGCGACATTCATTTCGTGGACGATGATGATCTTCAGACCTGTGTTCGCTATTATTCATCTCGATATTTCTATTGGTGGATGATGGCAATGGGTTATCAGCCGGCACATCCTTCGTTCTATTGTCGCAAGTCCGTTTATGAAAAATATGGTGCGTTTGATTTGTCGTTTAATATAGCATCCGACTTTGAGCATATGCTGAGAGTCTTGTTCGTCAATCGTATCAAGGCGAGATATATCCCGATGGACTTCGTGACGATGCGCACCGGAGGCGCGTCCACCGCGGGCATTGCCAGCCATCGTCAGATAATCATCGACCATTACCATGCCTACAAGAAGCATGGAATCAAGACCGGCTACTGCATGGACTTTGTCCGATACCCCTTCAAAATCGCAGAAATTTTCATGTCGAGAATGTTCCCGGCTTACAGGAATTGCAGAACTCAGATATAATGACTACATTTGCGCGCAAACAAATGTCTAGATGAGCACGATGCCGTTATATATCGAACGCAGTACCGGATTCCACACGGAAACGACCATTCTCACTCGCCGGTATGAGGCGCCATGCGGAGCGCTCTTGCTGGGTTCTTTGGGCGACAGGCTGTGTCTCTGCGATTGGGCTGAGAATAGGCTTCGCAATCATGTGGACGCCAGGCTGCGTCGTGTGCTTCGTGCTGAATTTGTGGATGGGGCGTCCGGTGTCACAGACATGGCCGCCGCTCAGCTTGACGAATATTTTGCAGGAAAGCGGCGGGTGTTCGACGTGCCGCTATTGTTTGCAGGCACAGAGTTCCGGAAAAGAGTGTGGGGAGCGCTCCTTGCCGTGCCGTTTGGAAAAACGGTGTCTTATGGCGATTTGGCCCGGCGGATGGGCATCCCCGCCGCAGTCCGGGCGGTTGCCAACGCCTGCGGAGCGAACGCCATGTCCATTTTTGCTCCCTGCCACCGTGTGGTAGGGAGCGACGGCGCGCTCACAGGCTATGCCGGAGGCCTTGCAGCGAAAGAATTCTTGCTTAGGCTGGAGGGCGCAATCTGATTTTTTAAGAATTATTTTGTAGATAAACCAAAAATATATAATTTTGCGTAATTGTTTACGAAACTAATTACCGAATATGGTCGAGTTGTTTGAAAAGTCAGGCATCTTAAGTCTTGGCAGCAGATTGCGCTGGCTGTCGGACATGGTCACGCGTGACGCCGGCGAAATTTATAAAATTTATGGCTTGGACATTAAGCCGAAATGGTTCCCTGTGCTATATATGTTGTTTAAAGGCACGGACAATTCAGTCACAGGCATAGCAAAATCCATAGGGCAGACGCATCCTTCAGTGAGTAATCTTGTCAAGGAGTTGACTGCCGCGGGACTTACAGAAGAATCAAAGAGTGGCGACGACCGCCGCACAACGCTCGTGCGGCTTTCGGCCAAGGGGCGTAAGCTTGAGCCACAGCTGATGCAGGTGTGTGAGGATGTCAAGGCCGTTGTGGAGTCGATAGATTCAAAGGCCACAGACAGATTGTGGAATGCCATTGGCTATTGGGAGAGATGTCTTGATGAAAAGTCATTGCTTGCCAGGGTCGCCGATGAGAGAAAACGGCGGGAGTCCGACGTTGTCGAGATTGTAGACTATAGTCCGGAACATCTTGAGGTGTTCAAGAGGCTGAATATTATGTGGATAAACAGCCATTGGTCGCTTGAGCCGCACGACCTTGAAGTGTTGAGCAGTCCGGAAGACGCAATCTTGTCGAAAGGAGGATGTGTGCTTGTGGCGCTTGTCGGGGGCCGAGCGATGGGAGTGGTGGCTCTTTGCCGGATGAATAATAGTGAATACGATTTTGAGTTGGCGAAACTCGCGGTTGATCCCGAAGCCCGTGGTTCCGGTATTGGAGAAGCAATATGCCGTGCAGCTATAGCGCGGGCGGAGTCTCTCGGAGCCAAACGGCTGTTTTTGGAAAGCAACACACTCCTTAAACCGGCCATCAGTCTTTACCGAAAAATCGGATTCACCGAACTGAAAGAATACCATCCCGCTTACAAGCGCGGAGACATACAAATGGAACTGACTATCAAAAAATAAAAATCGGATGCTTAAAACAGTAGTCAAGAAAGACGATGCGGTCAAGCGCATGTTCAAAGGTGTAAACCTCGATTCCCTTGCCGTCGGAGAAAAGTCAATGGTAACTAAAATGAATTATGTCGTTGGCAACTATGCGGCCGTCCATCGACATCCGCACGAGCAGTGTGGCTACGTCATCTCCGGAAGGCATCGTCTTGTCGTGGAATGTGAGCCAAGGATAGATGTGGTTCTGGAAGCTGGCGACAGTTATGCGATACCTGGAAATACGCCTCATTCGTTTGAGGTTCTGGAGGCCGGTGAGGTCATAGATGTATTCACTCCACAACGCGAAGACTACTTGTAGGATTCAGCATTGGGACATCGTTTCATCCATCCGCTTGCAGTCGGCCGACATTGCCGGCTGCATTTTTTTGAATAAGCTTCGTCGAAACTAACGGCTATTATTTTAGCAGAAGGTCGGATTTTTTTCATTACCTTTGCAGACACAATCAATATCCATATTCTTTAGCCATGAAAATACGGTGCTTCGCGACGGCTGTCGCTCTTTCTGCCGTGTGCGTGGCCTTGGCATCCTCGCCCGATGCAGGCACGCGCCCGCTCATCCAGAACGCTCATGCTCGCGATGCGCTCTCGCTCGACGGGCAATGGAAGATAATAGTCGATCCTTACGAGAACGGCTACTACGACTACCGCCTCAATCCCACCGACGAAGGCTATGCGCAGGACCGCGACTATACCGACCGCACCCGGCTGCAGGAATATGAATTCGAGACCGACCGCTCGCTCAACGTACCCGGCGACTGGAACACGCAGATGCCCGAGCTTTACTACTACGAAGGCACCGTGTGGTATCGCAAGCGTTTTAACTACACCCCCGAAGCCTCCTGCCGCCAGTTTCTGCACTTCGACGGCGCCAACTACAACACCATTGTGTGGCTCAACGGCCGCCGTCTGGGCAACCACCGCGGTGGCTTCACCGGCTTTACCTTTGAGGTGACCGATTTGCTGAACGACGGCGAGAACAGCGTCGTTGTGAAGGTCGACAACAAGCGCGAGCCCGAAGGCGTGCCCACCGTCAACTCCGACTGGTGGAACTATGGCGGCATCACCCGCAGCGTAAACCTTCTCGAAACTCCGGCCACATTCATAAGCGATTACACATTGCATCTTGCCGACACCCCGAATGGAGGCCTTTCCGGCTGTATCACTCTGGATGGCGACGACAAGGCCTCCCGTGAGTTCACCGTGACTATTCCCGAGCTGAAAGCCACGGTCAGCGGCGTCACAGATGCCGACGGACATGCCGAGTTCTCTCTCAAGGCGCGCCCTGAGTTGTGGTCGCCGGAATCGCCGCGGCTCTACGATGTCACATTCGCTATCGACGGCGACGACGTGGCCGACCGCATTGGCTTCCGCACCATCGCCACCGACGGCACCCGCCTGCTCCTCAACGGCAAAGAGATTTTCTGCCGGGGCATAAGCATCCACGAGGAAGCGCCGTTCACCAACGGACGCGCATGGAATCGCGACCAGGCCGAGACGCTGCTCGACTGGGCCGCCGATCTGGGCTGCAACTTCGTGCGCCTTGCCCATTACCCCCACAACGAACATATGGTGCGCGCCGCCGAGGAGCGCGGCATGCTTGTGTGGTCGGAAATACCTGTCTATTGGACCATCCACTGGGACGATGCCGACACCTACGCCAATGCCGAACGTCAGCTTTCCGATATGATTGCCCGCGACAGAAACCGGTGTGCGGTCGTGGTGTGGAGCATTGCCAACGAGACACCCGTCAGCGACGCGCGCAACCGTTTCCTCGGCTCACTGGCCGACAAGGCACGTGCGCTCGACGGCACACGCCTCATCGGTGCGGCCATGGAGAAGCGCGAGGTAAGCCCCGGAGTCATGACTGTCGACGACCCGCTCAGCGACATAATCGACCTGGTGAGCTTCAACGAGTATGTGGGCTGGTACGACGGCACCAACGAGAAGTGCGACCGGGTCAGCTGGACTTTCGATGTGAAAAAGCCGGTGTTCATCAGTGAGTTCGGCGGTGGCGCGCGCTACGGCTGTCATGGCGACACCACCACCCTTTTTACCGAAGAGAACCAGGAAGATCTCTATCGCCGCCACACCGCCATGCTCGACCGCATCCCCGGCCTTGCAGGCTGTACGCCATGGATTCTTAAAGACTTCCGCTCGCCGCGCCGTCAGCTGCGTGGCATACAGGACGACTTCAACCGCAAAGGTCTCGTTTCCGAACAGGGGCAGAAAAAGAAAGCCTACTATGTGCTGCGCGACTGGTACGCCCGCAAGCGCGCCGCGCACACACAACGATAGGCGCTCTTTCTTTTTTGGGGCGGGAGCGATGCCGCTTGCGAAAAAAGTGTTATTTTTGCGGCTGCAATGGCTGTATTACTTAGAAATATGATGTCTTGGGTGCTTTGCGTGGCAGCCGCGTTGCCGGCCGGAGCTGCGGCGTCCGCAGTGGCCGATTCGCTCATGCGCGAGCTTGACGATGTGATTGCCTGCCGCGATATGTACCTGGCAGAAAAGGAGGCGCAGCTCGACTCGCTCGAGCAGGCCGTTAGAACTGCTGCCGACGACCGCGGGCACTTCGATGCGCTGGTACATCTCTACGAGGCCTACCACTCTTTCAATGTCGACTCTGCCTATAGCATAAGCCTGCGGCAGGAGGCGCTGGCGCGACGCATCGGCGACCCCGTGCTGCTGACCAACGCACGTCTCAACCGTGCTGAGTTGCTGAGCGCCACAGGTATGTACCACGAGACGCTGGCCATCATGGATTCCGTGCGCCTTGCCGACCTCCCCGACTATCTGCACCCGTACTATTACCATATTAAGCGCACCGTGTACGGCCGGATGGCCGACTATGCCGCTTTCGGCCCCGAACGCGAACAGTACGACCGGCTCACCCGCATGTATCGCGACTCCATCATGGCCGCCAACGCGCCAAATACGCTGGCCCACGTCGTCACCAAGGCCGACTGTCTCAACGTGAAGGGCCACCCCGGGGAGGCTGTGCGGCTGCTTAAGGCCTTCATGGACTCGGCCGCGCTGTCTGAGCACGAGCGCGCGATATGCGCCTGGACGCTGTCCGAGGCCTACGGGATATTGGGCGACCGTGTTTCGCAGAAAGAGCAGTTGCTGGTGTCGTCCATCGCCGACATGCGCTCATCGGTGCGAGAATATGTGTCGTTGCGCCAGCTGGCGCTGATGCTCTATGAGGACGGCGACCTCGATCGCGCCTACAGCTTCATGAACATAGCAGTGGATGATGCCGCCAAATGCAACGCCCGCCAGCGCATCGTGGAGCTGAACTCGTCGTATCCCAAAATCAATGGCATATATGTGGACACCGTGCGCACGCAGAAGCGTCGGCTCGAGTGGACCATCGTCATCATCACAGTGCTGTCGCTTGTGCTGCTCGCGTCGCTGCTGTATGTGCGCAAGCAGATGAGCCGCATAGCCCGCGCGCGCAAAGAAACCGAGGAGGCCAACAGGCGTCTCGAGGAAATGGCAGGCCGGCTCAAGGCGTCGAACGCCGCCCTCAGCGATGCCAACAGTTCCATAGCCGAAATATCCGAGCTCAAGGAAGTGTACATCGGTCGATACATGGACCAGTGCATGGTCTACATCGAGAAACTCGACACCTATCGCAAGTCGATCGGCAAACTGCTCAAGACGGGCAAGAGCGACGAACTGAAAGAACTTGTGAAGTCGACTGTGCTGACCGACGATGAACTCAAGATGTTCTACGAACAGTTCGACCGCACGTTCCTGCGTCTGTTCCCCACATTCGTGGAAGACCTCAACAACCTCCTGCTTCCCGAAGAAGCCATAGTGCCAAAACGCGCCGGCTCGCTCAACACCGAGCTGCGCATATTCGCCCTGATACGCCTGGGCATCACCGACAGCGACAAGATTGCGAAATTCCTGCGATATTCGCTCACCACTATCTACAACTACCGCACCAAAGTGCGCAACAAAGCCCGCGGCGACCGCTCCCTTCTGGAGGCGGAAGTGATGAAGATTGGCCGCGCACGGCGTCCCCAGTAGGGGGTAGGAGAGGTCTGAATACCCCCAAAACGCTCACTTTTTACTACCAAAAAACGTCCCGCTTTGGCGGTTAAGTCTCTGATGCTCAGTTGTGAAGTGCTTTCAATTCACTACATTTTAGGCATGTGGCATTGACATGGCATTTTTATGTATGTAATTTTGCATCGGTAGAAACCCGCAACAATAATCTAATATCATTATTCAAATGGCAAAAAGTAGCAGTAAGCTTCACTCGCTGTTTCTGATGCTGATGCTGTTGGCCGGCTTCGCGTTCGCGTCGGCTCAGCAGATAAACGTATCGGGCACAGTGGCCGATGCCTCCGGCGAACCCCTCATCGGGGTAAGCGTGACGGCGGCAGGCGCAAAAACCGGCGGTGCGGTCACCGACATCGACGGCAACTACACAATCCAGGTCGATACAAAAGGACGCCTGCGTTTCTCTTATATAGGATACGAGACGCAGGAAGTGGCCGTGGCCGGCCGTGCTAAAATCGACGTGGTGATGCACGAAAACTCCGAAGTGCTCAATGAAGTCGTGGTCATCGGCTACGGCACCATGGACAAGAAAGAGCTCACCTCGGCCATCTCGCATGTGGGCGAGAAAGATTTCCTCTCTGTCAGCACTCTTGACCCCTCCATGATGATTCAAGGCAAAGTGCCCGGCGTGTCCATCACCAACACCGGCGCCGGCGACCCAAACAATCAGGCCAGCATACAGATTCGCGGCGTGTCATCGCGCAACGCGGGTCTCGGACCGCTCATCGTGATTGACGGCGTGCCCGGAGGCAATCTCACCAACATCAACCCCAACGACATCGCATCGTTCGACATCCTCAAGGACGGTGCCGCATCGGCCATCTACGGCACGCGCGGTTCCAACGGCGTCATACTCGTCACCACCAAGAAAGGCAGCAAAGACGGCTCTACACACACATCCTACACCGGCACCTTCGCCTGGGACAAGGCCAACCGCGACCTCGACATGATGAGCGCGCAGGACTACCGCGATGTGCGTCTCGGATGGGGTGACCGAGGAGTAGACCTCGGCGGCAACGAAGACTGGTTTGATGCGGTGACGCGTACAGGCTTCACCACGCAGCACACTCTCACCGTCAGCGGAGGCAACGAGCGCAGCAACTACCGCGTCAGCGCCGACTATCGCAACGCCAACGGCATCGACCTGCGCAGCGCACGCGAAGAGTACGGCGCACGAGCATCGGTGATGCACACCACCAAAGGCGGCCTGTTCACCGTCAATCTGAATGTGGCTCCACGCATCATCTATCGCGACAATGCCGACTGGAACGTGTTCCGCAACGCCATAGAAGCCAACCCCACCACGCCCATCATGGACCCGGACAATCCCAACCGTTACTATAATTTTCAGGGCCAGGTGGTTGGCAACAACCCCGTGGAGCTGATGAAACTTGAAAAAGACCATGCCGACACCAAGCTGCTCGACTGGGACGGCACCATCAAGCTCAACCTGTTGCCCCTGCTGGCCAAGGACGGCGAGAGCAACCAGACGCTCAGCACCCAGATAATGTTTGCCGACCACCAGTACAGCAACAACAACTCCTGGTTCCGCCCCTCCACCAGCACCCAGGCCATCAACGCCGGCTACGATGGCGAAGCCAGCCGAAGCTACAGCAAAGAGCGCCAGTATGTAGTGGAATGGCTTGCCAACTACAGCGCCCGCTTCGCCGACAAGCACAATCTCAAGGTGATGACCGGCTACTCCTACCAGTACTCGCAGTACTCCGGATTCTCTGCCGAGAACAAGGATTTCCCCAACGACGGCCTCGGTGCCGACAACCTCGGATCCGGCGAACTCGCCAAGGAAGAAGGCGAGGTGCTGATGGGCAGCTACAAGAACGACTCCAAACTCATCTCCTTCTTCGGTCGCGTAAGCTACGACTTCGAAGGCAAATACCTCTTCACAGCCTCGCTGCGCCATGAGGGCTCCAGCAAGTTCGGCCAAAACCACAAGTGGGGCAACTTCCCCGCCGTGTCGGCCGGCTGGCGCATCTCGCAGGAGACGTTCATGAAAGACGTGGAATGGATCAACGACCTCAAGATCCGTGCCGACTATGGTGTCACCGGCAACCAGGACTTCGGCAGCTACATCTCGCTGAACACCATGACAGGCTTCGGCTACTATTTCTACAACGGCAAGTACTTCCAGGTATGGGGCCCGTCAAAGAACGTAAACCCCGACCTCAAATGGGAGAAAGGCAAAAACTGGAACGTCGGCGTCGACTTCTCCATGTTCAACAACCGCTTCTACGGCTCGCTCAACTACTTCAACCGTCGCCAGCAGGATTTGCTCGGCAACTACAAGGTGTCCGTGCCGCCATATCTCTTCGACGAAACCTACGTCAACGTGGGCACTATGAAGAATACCGGCTTTGAATTCGACCTTAGCTTCAACGCGGTCAACACCAAGGACTTCGGCTACAATTTCAACGTCGTAGGCACCGTAATGTCCAACAAGTTCGTCGACTTCAGCAATTCTCAGTACGTCGGCCAGGACTTCTACAACGTCTGCGACACGCAGGATCCATATCCTTTCTACTCGCTGCAGCGCATCGAGAAAGGCGAGTCGCTCGGCAACTTCTACATGTGGAAATACGCCGGCATCACAACCGACGGCGACTGGCTCGTGTACGACCGCGAGGGCGACATAATCCGAGCCTCGCAGGCCACCGACGAAGACCGCCGCATCGTGGGCAACGGCATGCCCAAGTTCACCATGTCGACCAGCCACAACTTCCGCTACCGCAACTTCGATCTGGCTCTATTCTTCCGCGGTGCCTTTGGATTCGACATCTTCAACATTCACGAGTTCTACTACGGCACGCGCAACTTCACGGGCAACATGCTCAAGACTGCCTATGGCCGCAACTTCGACATCAACCCCAACGCCAACCCCGTGGTGTGCGACTACTTCCTGGAACGCGGCGACTACTTCAAGCTCGACCAGGTGACGCTCGGCTACACGCTGTCGGTGCCCAAGGCTCGCTTCATCGACCGCCTGCGCGTCTACGGCACAGTGAAAAATGTGTTCACCCTCACCAAGTTCACCGGCGTGGACCCATCCACCTATCAGGTGAACGGTCTCACCCCCGGCGGCCAGGGCTCGCGCACCTACTATCCATCCACGCGCCAGTTCATCCTGGGTCTGCAACTCGATTTCTAACCAGCTAATACCTCAAGAAATGAAATTTCTCAGACATATAGCGTCGGCAGCCCTGTGCACCATGGCGCTGGCCGCCTGCACCGATCTGGACGAGACGCTTTACGACCAGGTGGGCACGCAGAACTACTACAACACCAAGAGCGATGTGCTGCGCGCGGCTTTCCGCCCGTTCGAGCACGCTTTCTGGAGCATACAGAGCCGCCATGTGCTCAACGAGCTCACTGCCGACCAGCTCATTACTCCCACCCGCGACGGCTGGTGGGACGACGGCGGCAAATGGCGCCGCCTGCACTACCACCAGTGGAATGTCGAAGACGGCGGCGACGCTCAGACCGAATGGAACGGATGCTTCCAGGGCATCATGCAGTGCAACTACGTCATCGAGGACCTGGCGCGTCTTAATCCCGAGCAGTTCGGCTTCTCCCAGCCCGAATTCGACAACATCAACGCCCAGTGCCGTGCGCTGCGTGCATGGTTCTACCTGCGCCTGCTCGACGCTTTCCGCAACATCCCCCTGGCCGTCAGCTACAATGACGTGTCTCTCAACACCGAGAGCCAGGTGGAACCCCGCGTGATATTCGACTTCATCGAGGGCGAGCTCAAGGACTGCACCTCACTGCTTGTCAAGAAAACCGCTCTCGGATCCGGTTCGGCCATGCAGGGCCAGTGGACGCAGGCAGGCGCTGCCGCGCTTCTTGTGCGCCTCTATCTCAATGCCGAGGTCTACATCGGTGAAAGCCGCTACCACGAATGCGAGGAAGTGGCACAAGCCATCCTCGGCGGCGATTATGGCCCCTACGAAGTAGCCGACCGCTGGGATGCGGCCTTCGACTGGGACAACGATGCGTGCGACGAAGTGATTTTCGGATTCCCCGCATCGCAGGGCTACTCCTTCTGGCACTACCAGGGCGACACCTACTGGTGGACCGTACCCGCCCGCGCCCGATACTACTTCAACGACCGCAAGGCTAAAGCCGGCGACCACAACACCAAATACGCCGCATCGCCATCCTACGACCTCGACGGCAACCTATACACCTACGAGCTGGGCATGCCCGTGCAGAACTTCCGCAAATATCCCGGCGACGTCCGCATGAAGCTTTACACCAACCTCGGCGACAGCCGCCGCGAAGGCCTGTTCCTCTATGGCTATCTCGAGTATATCGACGAGGACGGCAAAAAAGCCCGCGTGCGTGCCCCCGAGCAGCCCTACGATCTCTACATCCGCGACGCCGTCGGCAACTTCCAGGGCATGTCTCCCGACAAGTGGCCTGCCAACAAAACCAGCAATCTCATGAACGGCGACCACAATTCGGGATGGCACTTCGCCAAATATCCCTTCTACACCGACGACGACCCGCACCAGATGGAGAGCGACTACACCGAGATTCGCCTCCCGGAAATCATCTATTCGCTGGCCGAGTGCAAGCTCCGTTCCGGACAGAAGCGCGATGCAGCCATACTGCTCAACAGCGTGCGTCGTCGCAACTATCCCGAAGAGAACCACAGTGAGGTGCTGTATTCTCCCGAAGGCAGCGCGCAGCTCGACGAAAACGAAATGTTGGCCGAGTGGGGACGCGAGTTTTTCGCCGAGAGCCGTCGCCGAGTCGACCTCATACGCTTCGGCAAGTTCTGCACAGGCAGCTGGTGGGACAAGACACCCGATGCCGACCGCAACCCCGAAATATTCCCCATCATGCGACCCATCCTCAACTCCAATCCCGCCCTGGTGCAGAATCCGGGCTATAGCAACTAACCAAGATGAAACTCAAATCACTGATATATGCCATTGCCGGTTGTGTGCTGTCTGCTGGCATGGCAGCGTGCGACGACCACAAGGACCTCATCATCATCGAGGGAAACCTGCCCATCAAGACCACAACGCTCTACATGGTGGGCGACGCCACCCCCAACGGTTGGAGCATTGACGCCCCCACGCCTCTTGAGGTAACCGACGACGACCCCCTGATTTTTGCATGGGAGGGCGCGCTCAATCCCGGCGAGCTCAAGCTGTGCCTCACCACAGGCAGCTGGGACGCTCCTTTCATCCGTCCCGCCGCCAACGGCGAGGAGATCGGCAAGGACGCCATCGATGGCAAACCCTTCCAGATGCACGCCGGCGACCCCGACGAAAAATGGCGCGTAATCGAAGGAGGCACCTACCGCCTCACATTCGACCTCCGCAACTGGACCATGAGCAGCACCTACATCAGCGGTCTGCCCGAGCCGGCGAAGGACCCGATTGAAAGTGACGCCATGTTCATCGTCGGCGACGCCACTCCCAACGGATGGAACGTGGACGCGCAGACCGGTCTCACCCGCAAGAGCGCCTACATCTACGAGTACGAAGGCCCGCTTACCATCGGCGACTTCAAGGCCGACTTGCAGCAGGGCAGCTGGGATGTGCCCTTCATCCGTCCCGAATCCGACGGTTGCGTGATCGACCGCAACGGCGTTGCCTCCGAAGGCTTTCTCTTCTGCACCGCTCCCGACAACAAGTGGCATGTAGCCGAGGCCGGCGAATACCGCCTCACATTCGATCTCGAACACTGGACCATCGCCGCCGAATATCTCGGCGAGATTCAAGTGTCCGCCGACCCCATCGAGAGTGAAACGCTCTATATGATAGGTGACGCCACCCCCGGCGGCTGGAGCATGGACGATGCCACAGCCTTCACCCGCGATGCCTCCGACAAGTACATCTTCACATGGCAGGGCACACTCGTCGAAGGAAATATGAAGGCCTGCCTTCAGCCCGACGGCACCTTCAGCTGTCCGTTCCTGCGCCCCTCTTCCGCAGGCGTGGAGATTGGCCCCGACGGCGTGGCCGCCCCGGATTTCGTCTACACCACTTCGCCCGACGACCAGTGGCGCATCACCAAGGCCGGCGAATATAAGCTGACCTTCGATCTCGAGCACCGCACCATCGCCGCGCAGTACATAGGCAACGCCCAGGGCGGTGGCGGCGACGAGCGCGCACCCATTGAGAGCGAGACGCTCTACATGATAGGCGACGCCACCCCCGGCGGCTGGAGCATGGACGATGCCACCGCCTTCACCCGCAGCGAGTCCGACGGATATACGTTCACATGGCAGGGCACCCTCGCCGAGGGCAACATGAAGGCCTGCCTTCAGCCCGACGGCACTTTCAGCTGTCCGTTCCTGCGCCCCTCTTCCGCAGGCGTGGAGATTGGTCCCGACGGCGTGGCCGCCCCGGATTTCGTCTACACCACCTCGCCCGACGATCAGTGGCACATCACCAAGGCCGGGCGCTACAGCATCACTTTCAACCTTAAAGAATGGACCATCGAGGCCAAGTACCTTGATTAAAGACTAAACTGCAATATGAGAAACATGAGCATAATAGCCGCAACACTGGCTGCTGCCGCCATGACTGCCGCCTGCACGGACGAGATTGAAATGCGCCGTCCGCCCGTGTTCACCCTGCCCGACCTCCCCGAGGTGGAAGGCCTTCACACATACAAGGCTCCCCTCTACTGGAGCGTCTACGAGTACTGCTATGAGCAGGAGCAGGCCGGCGTGGCCAACTCCGACATGGACATCACTCCCGAGGAATGGGACAAAATCATCGACTGGGTGGCCACCGACCTCAAGCCCTACGGCTACGACATGGTGTGCACCGATGGCTTTATCCCCATGCTCGCCAACGATGCCTCCGGCTACATGACCCACTACGGCTCCATGTCGCTCAAGGACCTCGTGGCCAAGTGCCGTGCCCGGGGGCTCAAGGTGGGTGTCTACGACAACCCGCTGTGGATACATGGCCCGCGGGAGACACGCATCGAGGGCACTGACTACACCTTCGGCAACCTTTACTACAACGGCACCACCGACATCATGAACCCCTCGGTGGAGAACATGTGGTTCAACTGGGCGGTGGCCGACTACCCTGGCACCCGCGAGTACATCGACGGCTTCTTCAAGCACTATGCCGAGCTCGGCATCGACTACATCCGCATGGACTTCCTGTCATGGTATGAGGATGGCAAGGACCGCAACATCGGCATCGTAGGCCACGGATATGGCCGCGAGTCCTACGCACGCGCCCTGGCCTACATTGCCGAGTCTGCCAAAAAGTACGGCATCTTCACATCGCTCGTCATGCCCCATCTCTACAACGACGCCGAGGTCGAAGCCAAGTACGGCAACATGGTGCGCATCGTCGCCGACACCGCCGGCGGAGGTTGGTGGCATTTCTCGGCCCAGGACAAGGGCAAGAGCTACACCACATGGCCCAACTGCATGAACATGTTCGACGGCTTCACCTACTGGTCGCACATCGCCGGCCGCGGAAAGGTGATTCTCGATGGCGACTTCATCCGCCTCAACAAGTTCGACACCGACGACGAGCGCCGAAGCGTCATATCGTTGCAGCTCATGGCCGGAGGCCCCGTCACCGTGGCCGACCAGTACTACACCATTGGCTCTAACCTTCCGTTCTACACCAACGAGGAGATGCTGGCGCTCAACGCCGACCGTTTCGTGGGCCGTCCGCTCTCCGACAAGCTCAACGACCGCGACAACGAAGTGTGGTACGGTCAGATGAGCAACGGCGACTACGTTGTGGGTCTCTTCAACCGCGACGACAGCCCCCGCAGCTACGAACTCGACCTTTCTGCCTTCGGTATGTCCGGCGAGTGGAACGTGCGCGACCTCTGGGCGCATGCCGACGAAGGCGCCGCTTCGGCGCTGAAAGCCACCGTGCCTGCCCACGGATGTAAAATCGTAAGACTTTCAAAGTAACCAGCTAAACAATAATGAAATACACTGATTATCTGGCCGTGGCCATCGCCATGGCAGGCTTGAGCTACGCCCCTACCGGAGCGTCGGCAGCCGAAGTGAGCTCCCCCGGTGGCATCGTAACCGTGCGCGCCGATATCGACGGTGGCAAACCCGTCTACAGCGTCGACTATAAAGGACGCCCCGTCGTCAAGCCCTCCGCTCTGGGCCTGCAGCTGGCCGATGCCGACGACCTCACTGACGGCTTTGAAATAGTAGCCACATCCACCTCCGAGTTCGACGAGACGTGGCAGCCCGTTTGGGGCGAGAACCGCGACATCCGCAACCACTACAGCGAGATGCTCGTAGAGCTGCGTCAGCCCGCCACCGAGCGCCTTATGAACATACGTTTCCGGGTCTACGACGACGGCATGGGACTGCGCTATGAGTTCCCGCAGCAGAACAGGCTCGTCTACTTCATCATCAAGGAAGAATGCACGCAGTTCGCCATGGCCGGCGACCACACAGCATGGTGGATAGCCGGCGACTACGACACACAGGAGTACGACTACACGGAGTGCCGCCTCAGCGAGATTCGCGACAATATGGCCGCCGCAATCAGCAGCAATGCCTCGCAGACACAATTCTCGCCCACCGGCGTGCAGACCTCGCTGCAGATGAAGACCGACGACGGCCTCTACATCAACCTCCACGAGGCTGCCCTGGTCGACTACTCGTGCATGCACCTCGAACTTGACGACAAGAACCTTGTCTTCACCTCGTGGCTCACCCCCGACGCGCAAGGCAACAAGGGACACCTTCAGACACCCTGCCATTCCCCCTGGCGCACCGTCATGGTGAGCGACGACGCCCGCGACATGCTGGCCTCCAATCTCATCCTCAACCTCAACGACCCCTGCGCCTACGACGACACATCGTGGATCAAGCCCGTCAAGTATGTGGGCGTATGGTGGGAGATGATTGGCGGCGGCAAGCAGTGGAGCTACACCTACGACCTGCCCTCCGTGAAGCTCGGTAGCCTCGACTACAGCGCCACAAAGCCACACGGAGAACATCCCGCAAACAATGAGAACGTGAAACGCTACATCGATTTCGCCGCCGAGCATGGCTTCGACCAGGTGCTCGTGGAGGGCTGGAACGTTGGCTGGGAGGACTGGTTCGGCCACTCCAAGGACTATGTGTTCGACTTCGTTACACCTTACCCCGACTTCGACATCGACATGCTCAACGAATATGCCCGCGCCAAAGGCGTGAAACTCATGATGCACCACGAGACATCCGCCTCCGTGCGCAACTACGAGCGACACATGGAGCAGGCCTACAACCTCATGAACAAGTACGGCTACAACGCCGTCAAGAGCGGCTATGTGGGCAACATGATACCGCGCGGCGAGCACCACTACGGCCAGTGGCTCAACAACCACTACCTCTACGCCGTCAAAGAGGCCGCACGCCACCACATCATGGTCAACGCCCACGAGGCCGTGCGCCCCACCGGCCTCTGCCGCACCTATCCCAACCTCATCGGCAACGAGAGCGCGCGCGGCACTGAGTACGAGTCGTTCGCCGGCAACAAACCTTTCCACACCACCGTGCTGCCCTTCACCCGCCTTCAGGGCGGTCCCATGGACTACACACCCGGCATCTTCGAGATGGACATGAAGAAGGTGAACCCCAACAGCCAGGGCCATGTCAACAGCACGCTTGCGCGTCAGCTGGCTCTGTACGTCACCATGTACAGCCCGCTGCAGATGGCCGCCGACGTTCCCGATGTGTACAACCGCTTCCTCGACGCCTTCCAGTTCATTAAGGATGTGCCTGTCGACTGGGATGAGAGCCACTATCTCGAAGCCGAGCCGGGACGCTACATCGTGGCCGCCCGCAAAGCCAAGGGGGGCGACGACTGGTATGTCGGCTGCACTGCAGGAGAGGACGGACATCAGTCGACTCTCTCGCTCGATTTCCTCGACAAGGGACGCAAGTACGAGGCCACCATCTATGCCGATGCCCCGGACGCACACTATTCCACCAACCCGCAGGCCTACACCATCGAGAAAAAGACGGTCAGCGCCAAGACGCGCCTGAAGCTTAAGGCCGCTTCCGGCGGCGGCTACGCAATTTCCATCAAACCCTTATAATCTGCCAAAATCATGAAGAAAACAGTTATCGCACTTTTCGCCGCATGCAGCCTCAGCGCAGGCGCGGGCAATCTCTGGATAATCGGTCCTGCCACCTCTTACGGATGGTCCACCGACGATGCAACCGCTCTCTTGTCCACCGGGGCCGAGCCCGACGTGTACACTGGCACACTATATCTGAAGGCCGGAGAAGACTTCAAGTTCATGACCGTACCCGACTTCGGCAATACCGAGATTGGCGCCGCCCCCGACGCAACTCTTGTCGACGGCACCATCGCCCTCGCATCCGGCACCGACGACAGCGGCTACGCCAAGCTCCAGGTGCCCGAGAGCGCCAACTATGCCATCACGGTGAACACCGCCGCCATGACCGCCACCATGGTAAAATCGCCCTATCAGGACAGCGAGATTGGCGTCTGCGGCCTCTATATGGTAGGCAGCGCAATGCCCGAGGGCTGGGATGTGATGAAAGGACTGCCCCTGTATCAGGACCCGGAACGTCCCTACGAATACGCCTCCGGCAAGGTCGCTCTCAATGCAGGCACCTTCAAGATAGCCCGCGAGCTGAAAGGCGCTTGCTCGTGGGACGCCCGCTACTGGTACTTCCGCGATGCCGACGACGCTTCCAAAGTGGCTCTCGGCCAGGACGGCGACCTACAGTGGGAAATCGCAGACGCCGGCAACTACAATGTGAATGTCAATCTCAACACCTCGGCGATTTCTATTGCCAAAGCTGCCGGAACCGGCATTGAATCCGTTGAAGCCGATGCCTCCGACGCTCCTGCCGAATATTATACCGTCACAGGCATCCGCATCCCGGCTCCCGCCGCAGGCCAGGTGTGCATTGTAAAGCGCGGCACAAAGGTTTCCAAGGTTTTAGTTAAATAGTCGTTTCGACAACAAGTAATCCCGTCCGGGACAAACGCGGCACGGACCGGCACTCTTTGCGAGCGCCGGCCCGTGTTTGTTTTTCAGAAACGGAAACTTACGAAGCCGCGCAGCGAGAATGGTGTGCCGGGAGTGAAGCATATATCGGTGACGGGATGGTCGTCGCCTGGAATCATGGTCTCGGTGGCAAATTGTGCCTCGCGCCATTTTCGGTCGAAAAGATTGTCGATGGCGAAGCCCACGGTCATATGCCGGTAGGTGTAGGCGGCGTTAAGGTCCACGATGAAGTAGCCCTTGGCTGTGAGAGTGTAGTCCTCGTTGGCGGGACGGTTGGAGAGCCAACGGCAGTTGGCGCCTGCGTTGAATCCCTTGTGTTTCCAGGTAAGACCTGCGGTGAGAGTGTGCACAGGCGCGAGAGGGATATAGTCCTCGCCTTTGGGTTCGTCAATGCTGCGTGCGCGACACCAGGTGTAGTCGGTGCGGAAGTAGAAATCGCGCAGAAAGTTGTAGCGCAGTCCCACGTCCACGCCCACGCGGCGCGAGCGGCCCGATGGCTCGACGATGGCTTCGTCGCCCACATAGACAAACTCCTGCTCGCTGTGCATGTACCAGCCCGTAAGGTTGATGAGCATGCCGGCTATGGGCTTGTATTTGAAGCCGAGGTCCACGGCGGTGACGCCGGGCAGAGTCTCCTTGCCGTCTTCCACCACGACCACGCGGGCGTCGTTGCTGTGGAATCCGCGGCCGAATTTGGCCAGTATCTCAAGTTGCTCCACGGGCGAATACACCACGCTCAGTTTTGGCGACAGCTTGGCCTGCGACGTCGCGCGGCAGTCGAAATTGCCCTCGGCCTCGGCCATGCGGTCGCGGTAGCTCATCTTGAACCAGTCTATGCGCACGCCGGGGTAGATGACGAGCTTTCGCCCCACGTTCATCTCCAGACCGGCATAGGCGAATAGCGAGCTTTGGTCCACGTCGCCGAAAGAGTAGGTGCCTATGACGTTGCGCTTTTCTGCATGGTAGAGCCCGAGGTCGCGCACGGCGTCGTAGCGGAATCCGGCGCCGGCGTTGAGTTTCCATGTGTCGGACCGCACGCCGAACGGCAGCGTGTAGGCCGTGTTGGCGCCCGACAGCCAGCGCCGTTCGTGCTGGCGTATCTCGTCGCCGTGTTCCGGATCGTTGAGATAAAATGTGAAGTTGGAAAAGAGGTTGAACGTGTAGTACGATGCCCACAGCGTAGTGTTGAACGACGCGCCGTTGTCGAGGTGCATATGGTGTATGGCCTGGACGCTCGTGCGCGAGGTGCTGCCGCCCTCGCTGGGGTCGAGCGAGCCGAACCAGCCTATAAGGCCTTCGTCTACGGCGCGTTCCGGAATCTGGCCGGAGGCGTTCCATGTGCTGTTGAAGTGCGAGGCAATGATGCTGAACTTGGAGCTGGCGCTCCAGTGCGTGTATTTGCCCATGGCGTTGAAGCGCTTGAAGTTCTGGCCGGCGTCGAAAAATCCGTCGTCGGTGAGAAACGATGCCGCGGCATACAGCGACTGCGTGTCGTTGTCGAGCAGCGACGCCGATGCGCGGTAGCGCTGATAGTTGTGCATGCCGATTTCCACGCCGGCCTCGGTGGGCACACGGTCTTTGGTGCGGAACTCCACATAGCCGGCCGTGGCAAGGTCGCCGCGGGCCACGTCGTAAGGGCCTTTGTCGAAGTCCACCATGTCTATGAGTTCGGGCATGAGGAAGTGCAGGTCGGCGTAGCCCTGTCCGTGGGCGTGCGACAGCATGTTCACAGGCATGCCGTCCACGGCTATGTTGATGTCGGTGCCGTGGTCGAGGTCGAATCCGCGCAGAAACATCTGTTCGGCCTTGCCGCCGCCGGCATGCTGGGCGATGAACAGGCCGGGCACCACGCGCAGCACCTGCTGCGACGATTGCACTGGAGTGGTTTCAAGGTCGATGCGCACGGCCTCATTGAGGTGGCGGAGGCGGGCGCCCACGGTCACTTCGTGCAGTTGCACGCGTCCGAGCGAGTCTTTTGTTTCTTCTGTCTCGTGGGCTTGTACGGCCAGGATTGTTAGAGTTGCAGCAGCGGCGAGCGCGGCCGGTCGCAGACAATGTTGCATAATGGAGCGAATGTTGAATAATACGTTACAGCAATATCAACAATCTTCCTCCGATATTGTTCTCCGGGCCCGGGCGCTGATCATATCTTCCCGATGGCAAGAAAAAGTCTGCTTCAGGGCTCTTCTCCTCAGCCTCCTCGGCTTATTGAGAAGACTATTGCAGCATGTCGCCGGCGCGGAGCGCGGCGCGGGCGGCATTGAGGTCGCGCTCCCGCACCATCACGCGTATGCCGCCGACCACGGGCAGGATGGTGCTTATGGTAGCGTTGTCGGCAATGGACTGTATGCCGTTGGCAGCCAGGAGCCCGATGGCCAGAGAGGCTGTGGGAGCGTCGGGGTAGACTGCGCAGAGCACGAGATTGTCGGATGTCTTGTTCATAGCAGTGCGTTTATCAGAGACATGGCGTCGTCAAAGGCTGTGTCGCGACGCAGGCGCACCACCTCGGTGTCGCGCGCCAGCCATGTGAGTTGTTTTTTTGCGTACACGCGTGTGTTCTTGGCTATGCGCGCGGTGGCGGTGGACAGGTCCATCAGGCCGTCGAAGTGGGCGAACAGTTCCTTGTAGCCTACGGTGTTGAGCGAGTTGAGATGGCGCAGCCCGTACACTCGCCTTGCCTCGTCGGGCAGTCCGGCCTGCATCATGGCGTCGACGCGGGCGTTGATGCGGCCGAACAGTTGCTCGCGGGGCATGTCTATGCACAGTTTCACCACGCGGAACGGGCGCTCTTTTGCCAGGCCCGTGCGCAGCGACGAAGCCGGCACTCCGGCCTGCAGCGTTATCTCCACGGCATGTATCACACGCTTGGGGTTGCGGCGGTCTACGGTGCGGTGCATCTCCGGATCAATGATTTCAAGCCATGCCAGCAGAGCCTCGAGACCCTGGGCGTTGTAGAAATCAAGCACGCGCGCACGCACCTCGGGCGAGATGGACGGCATGTCGTCGATGCCGCGTGTGAGAGCGTCGACATACATCATGGAGCCGCCGCACACCACCTGCACCGGCCTCTCGGCAAAAAGTCCGCCGAGCACACGCAAAGCGTCGGCTTCATAGGCCGCGGCGCTGTATGGGGCGTCGAGCGGCAGGAAGCCGACGAGATGGTGCGGCACACGCGAGCGCTCCTCCTCGGAGGGCGCCGCGGTGCCTATAGGTATGTCGCGGAACACCTGGCGCGAGTCGGCCGACACAATGTGGCAGCCGAGCGCTTCGGCCAGGTCTATGGCCAGAGCTGTCTTGCCCGAGGCTGTCGGTCCTGTGACGACGACGAGCAGCGGCTTTCCGGCGGTCATTTTCGCTCGCCGGTGATGCGGGCAATCTCCACTATCACTTCCATGGCTTTCTCCATCGAGGGGATGGGCACGAACTCATAGCGGCCGTGGAAGTTGAGACCTCCGGCAAAGATGTTGGGGCAGGGCAGACCCTTGAACGATAGCTGCGCGCCATCCGTGCCGCCGCGAATGGGCTGCACCTTGGGCTTGACGCCGGCGCTCACCATGGCCTCCTCGGCTATGTCGATGATGTGCATCAGCGGCTCCACTTTCTCGCGCATGTTGTAGTACTGGTCCTTGATGTCGATGGAGCAGCAGCCGGGAAATTCATGGTTGATTTTGCGGGCGAGGTGTTCCAGCTCTTTCTTGCGGCGCTCGAAGCGATCGCTGTCGTGGTCGCGTATTATATATGTGAGCACGGTTTCCTCCACTGTGCCCTGCATCGACACCAGGTGGTAGAAGCCTTCGTAGTCCTCTGTGTGTTCGGGAGTTTCCCAGCGGGGCAGCATGATTACGAACTGGTTGGCAATGCGCATGGAGTTCACCATCTTGTGTTTGGCATAGCCGGGATGCACGTTGCGGCCCTTGAAAGTGACGCGTGCCACGGCGGCATTGAAATTCTCGAACTCAAGCTCGCCTATCTCGCCGCCGTCCATGGTGTAGGCCCATTCGCAGCCGAAGCGCTCGACATCGAATTTGTGGGCGCCCTGGCCGATTTCCTCGTCGGGGTTGAATGCGATGCGCACTGCGCCGTGCTTCACCTCGGGGTGCTGCTGAAGATATTCCACGGCGCTCACTATCTCGGCGATGCCGGCCTTGTCGTCGGCGCCGAGCAGAGTGGTGCCGTCGGTCACGATGAGGTCCTGGCCCTTGTAGTGGAGCAGCTCCGGGAATTCTTCGGGCGACAGCACGATGCCGAGCTCGTGGTTGAGAGTGATGGTGCCGCCGTCATAATCGCGCACGATGCGGGGCTTGACATGCTTGCCGCTCATGTCGGGCGATGTGTCGAGGTGGGCTATGAAGCCGATGGTGGGCACATGGCGGTCGGTGATGTTGCCGGGCAGCGTGGCCATGAGGTAGCCGTTTTCGTCAAGGGAGATGTCGCTGAGGCCCATCTCCTCGAGTTTGTCGCGCAGATGGCGTGCAAACACCATCTGACCCGGAGTGGAAGGTGTCATGTTGGTGAGTTCGTCGCTCTGCGTGTCGAACTGCACATAGTCGAGGAATCTGTCAACAAGATTCATATCGTAGAGTCTATAAGAATGTTAAAATGGTTAGTCGGCAAGGATTTCGCGCCAGGGCAGGGTGGCTTTCAGCTCCGAGTCGCCGGCGGGAGTGGTCAGGACGAAGCGGTAGCCGTCGATTCCGAGGTCGCGGTTCATCTTAACTATGGATTCGGCCAGCGGACCATAGCCCTGGTAGATAGGTTTGAGCAGCTTGAGATAGCGCGCCTTGAGGTTGGCCACGTTGAGGCCGGAGTAAGACTTTGCGTTGTCGTATGTGATGGTGTAGGTGGCAAAGCTCGATGTCAGCTCCATGTCCACTTTCTGCACGCCGGGTCCTACGGCGAAGCGGATGCTGCGGTCGCGCAGGATTTCAAGCACCTCGGCACGCACGGCGGGCAGCTGCAGCTGCGAGCGCTGCGTCTTGAAAAGTGTGCGCAGCGTGGCGGCCGGAAGGTCGTAGCTGCGGGTGGTGCCGTACACGTCGGTGAGGGTCAGACGCAGAGGTTCCTTCACCTTTGCCAGAGTGTTCACGATTTCGTCAAGGTCTTTGCCGCCGTGGCTTTTGATTTCGCCGGAGAGGAAAAACTCTACGATGGCTTGCGAATAGTCGCTCACCTGCAGCGTGGAGTCGGCGAACACGATATTTACGCGGAATGCCGAGTCGGCATATGCGGCGTCGGCTTTGGCGAAGAGGGACGGATATTGAGCGGCGTCTTCAGCCAGTTCGATATTGACGCGGTCGGCCTGGCGCTGCAGGACTTCGGCTTCTTTATTGCCGCCGCAAGAGCTCATGGCCAGTGCCATAGTGCCTGCGGCCACGATGCTGAGGATAGATTTCTTAGTGAGCATAAGTGTACTTTAAATTATCTTGCAAAATTAACAAAAAAAGACTATTGAAGGTTACATATTGCGCCACTTATTTTCGGTTTATGCCAAATAACATATTTTCTGCATCGGAAAAACAATTTTGCGACTGCTGTGTTTTAATTGTAAATTCATCACATATGAAGCTCATTCTCCCCCTTCTCACTCTTGCCGCTGCGGCCATGCCGGCCGCAGCGCAGACTACGAGCCTGGTCGATGCCCATCGCGATGAAGTGGCCGCAAATTCCATGTTCATAGAACTTGGCGGCAACAAATACACGCAGGAGCAGGTCGACAGCATCAACCGCATCATTTCGCAGTACTATTACGACCAGTTCCGCGGGTTCCAGGATCCGGAGGCGCCCTATTTCATGTTCATGAGCCGCGACTCGCAGTTGGCCATGGGCATCGGCGGATGTGTGCGCATGCGAGGGTGGTACGACATCGGCAACGTGATTCAGTCCAATGGCTTCGCGCCATATCTCATCCCCATGACGCCCGGCCGCATCGACGACAAGCGCATCGGCACCTCACCCGCCGGAACTGCGATTTTCTTCAGAGTGCTCGGACGCAACAAGATGCTCGGCCACTATCAGCTCTACATCGAAGGCAATTTCAATGGCTACGGACATGTGGGATTCCAACTCAAGAAAGCCTACGCCCAGGTGCGCGACTTCACCATAGGCTATGCGTCGTGCACATTCGGCGACCCTGCCGCACAGACGCCGGTGATTGATGCGCAGGGCGCCAACAACAAGATTGGCAACACGGCTGTGCTCGTGCGCTATATGCACACCATGCGCGACCGCTGGACAGCAGCCGTCTCAGTCGAGATGCCGAGCCCGCAGATAGGAGCCGACGGCACCAACACCGCCAACATCAGCAACGCGTGGCCCGACGGCTCGGCTTTTATCCAGTATGCCTGGGGCCCGACATCGCATATCCGCCTCAGCGGCACCGTGCGCTCGCTCGGCTACCGCGACCTGCTCACGTCCACCAACCATCGGCGCGCCGGCTGGGGCGTGCTGCTCAGCGGGGTAGGGCATCCCGCCGCGCCGCTCACCGTCTATGGCACTCTCAATTATGGACGAGGCACGTCCAGCCTTGGGGGCGACCTGCTGTGCGGCAACTACGACCTCATCGACAACTCCGATAGTCCCGGCCACATGTATGCTCCCGCCTCGCTTGGCTATCAGGTGGGCGTACAATACAATTTCAGCACCGCCATTTTTGCAAGTGCCTCGTTCAGCCAGTCGCGTCTGTACGTCTCCCATCCCGTCGCAGGCTCTGAGTACAAATATGGTCTGTGGGCTGCCGCCAACCTGTTTTGGAACGTCACCCCGCGCATACAGACCGGCGTGGAAATCGACTGGGGCCTTCGTCGCAATTTCGACGGCTTCGCACGCTCCTCGCGTCGCATAGGCGCCCTCTGCCAGTTCTCCTTCTGAGTTTCTAACTTTAATTAAGATAAAATAAGTCAAATAGTTTGCACGGTCGCCCTGATGTCTTTACCTTTGCCGCAAACAAAGGTAAAGATGAAGGCGACCTTGCTCTGCGTTATGCTTGTATTGTCTGCGTTTGCCGCCCGTGCGCAAGTGGTGGTCGACTCTGTGTTGGGCATGCCCCTGCCGAGCGCTTCGGTGTTCGATTGCCACGGCCGCCTCGCGGGCATCTGCAGCGTCAACGGCGAGATGCCTTTCGTTTCGCCCGACGACTATCCGCTCACCATACGCTACATGGGTTTCTGCGAAAAGACCGTGTCGCAACCCGGCGCCCGCATCATACGCATGCGGGAAAACGTCATGGAACTGCCCGAGTTTGTGGTGGAGACGGGCGAGCGGCGCATGCTGCACATGCTTGCCTACATACGGGAATACTCCACTCTCTGCACCTATAGCGACACCGTGTTTCTCTTTCGGGAGAAGATGGTCGACTACATGTTGCCTGCCGGCGCGCCTTCCGGCAAGTTCCGGGGGTGGCGCAGTCCGCGGGTGTTGTCGTCCAGATCCTACTACCGCTTCACCAACACCTGGGGGCTCGACAGCGTGAGCGACCGGTTCAACCAGCATTTTTCGTGGGCCGATTGGGTCGGCATATCGCCGGAAGCCGAGTTGCCCGCGGCGCTGGCGGCGGCAGAAGTCGCCACAGACACCGTGCGCGGCCGCTACAGCCCCGCCGAATTGTGGCATCGTTCGGCCGACCGTGTGACCCTTGACGTCGACGTGCTCGCCGACACTGCGAGTCGCAAATGGGTGCCCAATCTCTCGGCATTCTTCCGGCGTAATCTCGATTTCGGACAGTTTCGCATGCGTTTGCGTTATGGCAACGTCGTCGACTCACAATTGTCGCCGGTCGACCTTGCCGGCTATTCCTTCAATATCGAGTCCCGAGGCCGTGGCCGCAGCATGTTCCTCTACCACCGTCCGCAGGATCCCTTCTTCGTGAGCACCTACGGAGAGGTCTACATGCTCGACAAAGAATACATCACCGTGAAGGAAGCGCGCCGATGGGAGAGCCTGCAGCGAGGTGCAGCCGGCGTGGATATCTACGAGCCTGCCGACGCGCCGCCGTTGCAGCCGAACATTGTCGAACTGATAGCCCGCGTCGAATCCATCGACCACGATGCCCTGCGCCTCGGCTTCGCTCCCGACGAGCGTCTGGGCGGCCGCAGGGTGCAGCTTAATTTCGGCCAAAAAGTGCTGTCGCGCGTCAAGCAGATGTTTGGTATCGACGAAATCAATGCCCGTCGCAAGTGGAAACGACAGTGGCGCCGGTTCCGCGACACACAGCGCGAAGAAATTGTCAGATCACGCAGCGACGACTGATAGCTGCAAAAAACGAGCAAGGGAGGTCCTCACGGATCCCCCTTGCGTCGTACACATAGTGTTGATATTAATTAAGTGTCTATTCCATATTACTCATGAAAAGAAAGCAATCTCTTGCTGTGTTTTTTATTTCCCGATGCAAAGTTAATAAAAAAAGTAATGCCGTGCAAACCCGCTTGTGGTGCGGAATGCGGGATTGGAAACACACACAGAAATCAATCATGTCTGAAAAATTATAAGTTTTAACGCCTTTGGGGTGGTAATTTGCAAAAACGTAAGAAAACACGATGCAAAAATTATCATTTGAAATAGTTTGCAGGCGTCTGTTATAAGGCTGTATCTTATACAAATCAGACGCTGCCCACGAAAAGAGAGTTGTAGAACTCGGTGGTCGCCGTATCATTAAAAAAAAAAGCTGGGGGGG
>CAMWNB010000013.1 GCA_947175495.1 uncultured Porphyromonadaceae bacterium
TGAAATTTTGCGAGAATTTCGATTGGTCAAGAATCAGCGCGGATAAACGCTTTCTTATGTATGTTCACTACATCCCGCTCCACTTAACCCCAGACCGGGGCTTCTGCGAGGCGGTCTGCTACCGCAAAATTAGCAATAATTCTTGATATTTTGAGCCTACTATGCTGAAAAACATAAGTTCACAATAAAAAAAGCCCGAAATGGCCATCAAGGGAGGTTAAGGGTTAGGGGGTATATAATGCATACTAACTAAAGTCCCCGGATATTTTTCCGCAACTGGTGATTAACCACATAACCCTCATTTCAAGATTCAAAAGGTGCTATGCGACTTTTCCGGTTTCGATTTCGAATTTGAGGAATTGGAAGATATAGGCTGCGCCCTGATAGTAAAGGCCACATTCGGGGTCATTGAGCTTTGCGAAGGTGGTTGATGAATATGAATATAGCTTGTCGAGGGCGCGCTGTATGTCCCAGTCTCTGCCATAAGCTTTAAAAACTGTTTGAATTCAAACACACTCTAAGAAAGGGTTGATGATGTTTTTACCGATTATTTACGCTATATTTGCACTTGAATAGAATAACAGTTATTGTATGGCAAGACTTCTCAAACGCTCTGCTTTGCTCGCCGGCATCGCTCTCGCAGTTGCCGCGACTGCCTGTGGGAAAACGAGCACCACAAAAACCGAAAAGGTGGAAGGAGCTGAATGGAATGTGACCGTTTGCAAGGTTGTTTATAACATAGATGGTGACGGTCAATATACCGTAGCCGATACGGCAAGGATGAATAAGGGATTGAAAAAACTTCCGCACACAGAATATACCATTGGCTGGACTATGCCCAGTGCTGACGGTAAAATTTGGTTGGTCGCTTATGAGGATGAGCCGATATTATCCGAGAAAGTTGCCGTGAGCGAAGTCTGGTCGATACCGTCATACGACGGAGATATACAGGTGGGGTTTAAGTTTGCCGATGCTAAAAAGTGGGAAACAATCACACGGGAGAATATAGGTAAAAGATTGGCTGTGTTTGTAAACGGCGAGCTTATGAACGCACCGCAAGTGAACTCAGAGATAACTTCGGGTAGTTGTTCGGTGTCCATTCCGGCCGATAAGATTCACGAATACTTACCCAACCTTGATCTGGAGAAATTGAAACAATAACGATAAAAACAACGAGGCTGCGCCGTAGACATTATGAACTGCACCCCAAAAGTTTGTTGTATAACTTTTGGGGTGCAGTTCATTGTCAAGTTCCTTTTTTTACATCAAACCACAACTCGTGGGGTCAACGGAGAAAATGCCGCCTTGTTGTCAAGTTCTTTTTTTTTACATCAAACCACAACACTGCTGGGCGGTTCCGAGCAGAATGTTCGTTGTCAAGTTCCTTTTTTTTACATCAAACCACAACTTACTATCCGCTTTGTCTACTGCGGCGAGTGTTGTCAAGTTCCTTTTTTTTACATCAAACCACAACTGTAAAATACACATCTACATATATCCACATGTTGTCAAGTTCCTTTTTTTTACATCAAACCACAACTCCTCACGCGCTTCACTTTACACTTGACGGTTGTCAAGTTCCTTTTTTTTACATCAAACCACAACTCAACTTAGCTCCTTCGTCCTTGACATTGAGTTGTCAAGTTCCTTTTTTTTACATCAAACCACAACTTGCGCGTTTTTGAGATTGACATCGGCCCAGTTGTCAAGTTCCTTTTTTTTACATCAAACCACAACGAGATGAGGATGGATTTCGAGAGATGTAAGTTGTCAAGTTCCTTTTTTTTACATCAAACCACAACCGTCTCCCCTGACCAACTCAACGGTATATTGTTGTCAAGTTCCTTTTTTTTACATCAAACCACAACCTTTAACTCAGCGTTTTTTCACGCACGACGGTTGTCAAGTTCCTTTTTTTTACATCAAACCACAACTTAAACTTCTAACTATGGGCGTATTTGGTAGTTGTCAAGTTCCTTTTTTTTACATCAAACCACAACCAAATGCCGTCAAATCGCGCCGCGCCGGAGTTGTCAAGTTCCTTTTTTTTACATCAAACCACAACCCGCCGCCGCGCCGCGCTGGTCTGCAAAAGTTGTCAAGTTCCTTTTTTTTACATCAAACCACAACAGTGTGGTTGTTAGTGTTGTTTTTTTTGATGTTGTCAAGTTCCTTTTTTTTACATCAAACCACAACTTTTACTTGGCTATCCTTCCCGCGGCCGTGGTTGTCAAGTTCCTTTTTTTTACATCAAACCACAACTTCCTATCCTCCTCTCTCTCTCGTGGAGGGGTTGTCAAGTTCCTTTTTTTTACATCAAACCACAACCGATATCATCTCAGAGTATCCCATCAATACGTTGTCAAGTTCCTTTTTTTTACATCAAACCACAACCTCGGGTGTTTAAATGGGTGTTTTTGAGTGTTTTATGCGGGGTTTCGCGCGTCAAAAACGGGTGACTGTCCGAAGAAGTGGTGTTTGATAAAGGATTTTCTACGCAAAAATATTAAAAAAATTCCAATTGGCGAGGGGTGTCGGGGAGATTTTCAATTTCTTTGCCGCAATAGTTTATGATATCGCCATATTGTTTGTCTGTGACTTTCAGCATCGATACTTTTCCGAGTTTTGGAATGGCTGCTTTTACACGCCCGATGTGCGCTTCCATGCTTTCCCTGGATGCGCAGTGGCGCATGTAGACGGAAAACTGGAGCATGGAAAAGCCATCTTTTTCAAGGTACTTGCGGAACGTGGCGGCATCCTTGCGTTGCTTTTTGGTCTTTACCGGCAGGTCGAAAAATACAAAGAGCCACATAATCCTATAAGCACTTAGCGCATGATAACTCATGAGGAAACGCAGAATTCGGGGACGCTGAGGCGGTTGCTGTCGCCGCTCATGATGTCTTTGACTGAGTTGCACAATATCCGGAGTGCCATTGACAGGGGATGTCGGCGGTCGTCTACCTTTACGTCGGCATAGAGCACGTTGATAAGCTCGCCTTTTACCTCGCGGGTCAATTCCAGCACAGATAGATCGACAAGTCGCGCCACAATTTCGTCGACAACAGGGCGGAAGGGCTCCATGAGGTCGTCGGCCAGAGGAAAAGAGTTGTAGCGGCTTTTGTGGTGCAGGCCGAGTGTGGGCAGCATCCCTGCGGCGATAATGGCGCGGGCTGTGGCGGCACGCAATATGGAGTAGCCGTAGTTGAGCAGGCTGTTGGGGGCATCGCCGAAGCGTCCGCGCACAAAACCGGGGCCAAAAAGTTCTTTCCAATAAACACCGGCAGCAATGCCTTCGCGATTGTCGGCATCGCCGCTTTTTACGTTGCTGTAATAGGGACGCAGAAGTTCGCCCCTCAGTCCGCGACTTGACAGCATCCGCGACTGGTTGCGAATTTTAGCTTCTACGATCTGTTTCCAGATTGCCTTTTTGGATGGGAGAGATGCTTGCAGCTGTGTGCGGTAGCGCTCACCCTGCAGAGAGTTTCCGTCGAGAGAGCTGAACAGTCCCGATGGCATTCCCTTGGCATCGCATAATGCGACCACAACGTTTTGCGCGAGCATAGCGTTGAGGGCCGGCATCGTGACGGATACCTGTTGGTTTTCGATTATCACTACGGCAATATCTTCGACAGGCACGGATGCGGGCGTGTCGGAGCCTTTGACTGCAATGGTGAGCTGATTGTTTCGCAGGCTAACCGAACACGGCGATGACAGCACAATGCTGCGTTTCAGCATACCGCTCATCTCTTGAAGCGTATTTCGCCTGTCGTGGTAAGCGTGAAGTCATAGCCTTCCACGAGCATATTAAGCTGAGTATGCAGCATTTGAATGGCGGGCCGTATAGGCTCATTAATTCTCCACACTCCGTTTTTAGCTTTTACGGCCGGATCGGACGCCGGGCGCGCTTCTTGATGATGCAAGAAGTTGATTGTACCATATCGATTTTTTCCTCTAACTAAGAACGACATACCAGTTACTACATACAGGCGGCGGCTTAGTTCTGCTTGCGTGGCTTCATACAGCTCTTTCGGCGATTTTTCATACATGAGCACCATTGTGCCCTTTTTGAGGATATAGCGAAGCGGGTAGTCGCGCTCATCGGATAGCGGTAGAATCTCGAGATATTCTTTTCGCTTGCGCACCGCTTCCAGATTATTGACAAGATTGAACGACCGTGCTCTTTTTCCTTTGGCGTCGGTTCCCTCGTAGATACCCATCGCGAAGTTCGAATCGTTGGTCACATGGAAGTGCTGCTTATATGGCGCAGCGGACAGGTCGCGGTGCTTTTTCAGGTGAATGGGGGATGTGACGTTGGGCTGGAAGATGCGCACACGCTTTATTTCCACACCTTTGGCGCGATTCAGATAGACCGGCTCGGTGCACAGGTTTTTGAATCCGCGCAGTTCTGCGGCTGCTTCTACTGCCGCGCGCACAGCGGGGTCGACAATCTTGGCAATATCCGCTTCCTTGAGCGATGACAGGGGGACGCGCAGGACATAGCGCACCCGGTCGTCGCGCATGATTGCGCCGTAGAAAGTCTCGTTGTGGAGGCGTGCGCGGGCAGTGTCGCCTTGTGCGTAAAGCGGCTTGCCATCGGCGCCGCGCACTATGCGCCCGCGTTTGCGAAGTTTCTTTTTCGATGCTTTCAGACGGTTGTCGGGTGTGTGGTGCGACACAATCAGAGATGCGGCCACAGCTTTGACGTCCTCGGTGAATGTGGGCCAGGGTTTGTCGAAGTGCGGCCGAGGTGTGCCGTCGAATTCGCTGCGTTCGGTGTCGCGCCGGTACTCGGCCCAGCGTCTGTATTCTTCGCGTCCGATGCAGGCAATCACTATGGCGTCGATGGTGTGGTGGCTGTGGTTGACGCGCTCTTTTGCCGAGAATTCACCCTGAAGTCCCCACATCTTCCGGAACTCTGCGGTGGTGGCGCCCTTTACGGTGAACACCTGGTAGTCTTCGCTGCGAAACACGGTGCGGAGGTATTCGCGGGCGTAACGGCCGATGATGCCGATGTCGACGCCCTGGCGGTTGGTGAATCCCTGCGGCACTTCCGTCATTTTGAAGCGTGCCACCTTGTCGCGCCAATAGTCGAGTTGCATCCGCAGATAGTGGCGCTTTTGGATGAGCCTGTCCTTGGCTTCTTTCTCCATATAGCCGGAAGCCTTGGTGCGTGCTATCCGGTCGGCAAGGTCCTCGATTTTCTGATTCCACCCCAGCGTTTCGATGTTGGTTAGTACGTCCCGGACGCAGTCGAGCTGAGCGGGTAGCTTGGCACGCTTTACTTCGCGGTTGAAGCGGGCCAGGCAGAGTGTTTTGTTGGCTTGTGAATCGTCGCCGCCGAGCGACCGCGGGACAGTGTGCTCGATGTCGAACGCGGGCATCGGGCCGAGAAAGTCGGTGATGGCAATCTGGCGGCCGGTGTACAGGCACTGCCGGTTCTGCTCTATCCACAGCGTGTATTTGAGCACGTCGGTGTCGGTGGGTTCAATGTCTTGTCCGCAGGCCTCTCGGTAGAATTTCTTTATTTCGTCGGCGTATCTGCGGTGTTCGGTGTCTTTATCGCGCTGGAACTGCTCGATGGCCCGCCGCATATTGGCATCGTTTAGGCCACGGGCAAACTCTATGTTGATGCGGGTGGCGCGGTCGATCTTGCCTTCGTCGAGCAGTCCGTTGACGAGATGGCGCAGGCGGAAGAGCGCTCTCATGGCCATGGGATTGCGGACGGAGGATGTGCGTGGCGAGCCCAGCCGCAGCCGGCCGCGTGCATCCATCCGGGCGGCGGGGTAGGTGTCTATTTTGGATGGGTGGTAAAGGCGGTCGAGGCGGTGCATGTCTATTCCGTCCCTGTCTTCGAGGTAGCTGCGTATGGCGCCTTCTTTGGTGGTGGCCGCTCCGAATTCGGCGGGCTTGAAGTTGGTCAAAGTGTCGCACAGGCCATTGGCTATGGCGTCGCGTTCGGCATCGGATTTGTCGTCCCAGTCGTGGAATACTGCGGCGAGATTGGCGACAAACACTGCTTCGTCGTAGCGCATGCCGCGCCTCAGCCATGGCAGCATCTTGCGTATTGCCTTGAGGCTCAGCGAGGCATAGCCTTGTGGCACGGATGTCCGGGCAAACGTCCGGGCGTCGTTTTCGTCAAGCGCGAGATTGCGCTGTGCCCATTGGGCAAGCAAATCTTCCGAGTCGAAAGAATGAAGTGCGTGCCACACATCGTCGACCACCTGTTCCCGGCTTTTGGCTCCGCGGAGGGCGTAGCGGTCGTAAAGGACGTCGCGCCAGTCGTCGCCGAAGAGTGCTTTCAAAGAGGCGGTGACGGGGCATCCGGCGACGGATGTGCTCATGCGGTAATTGAACTTGCGCACAAATTCCTTGGGGTCGTCGCGGAAAGCGTAGTTTCCTTTGCCTGCGATCTTTGCGGCTATGTCTTCGAAGGGGAATTCCGGCTTGGTCTTTCTCATGAACAGTTGCATTGCCGTCTGCCGGTCGCGCTCGTCGAGCGGCAGATAGTCGTAGCCGGGTCCTTCCTGTATCTTTATGTTGTTGAGGAAGCACAGCATGCGGAATTCTTCGAACTGCGGATGCGACACGGGGCAGCGTGGCTTGGAGGGCTCGAACGTGCACCGTCCGACGAGGCCTTTTTGAGATTTCAGCGGGCGCTGATAGAAAATGGCACGATGGAGTTGCTTCACAAGCTCATCGGGAAGCTCCTGCCGGCTGCAAATGGCGTGAAACTCCCGTTCGGCGTGGAGGGTGCGGTGGGTGTAGCGGCCGCGGATGCGTTGTCCCGTGCCGTATAGCTTGTAGAAATATTCGCCGACGTATTCGCATCCGGCGTCGCGTATTTCGGCAGAGAGTCCGTCGATTCCTTTCTGCACGTCTCCTTCCGATTTTTTCGAGAGGTCCTTGCGGTTGCTTAGGAATCCGCGACGCTGTGCGAGATGGTAGAGTGCACGTCCGAGCTTGAACCGTTCGCTGCGTTGCGACAGGTCGAACCGGCGGTGCAGTGCGTCGTTGCGGTCGTGATAGGGGTTGCGGTCGCAGTTGTCGTCGGTGCGCTGCCATTCGCGGAAAGCCTCGTTCTGCGGGTATTGCCTGCCGCAGCGCCATTCTTTCAGTTCTTCGCCGGAGAGGGGCGGGCACATGCCGTTGTCCGACAACACTCTGAGCAGATTTATCTTTTGCAGGCGTCGGCGGAAATAATGGCGCCGCATGGCCCGCGCAGCGGTGCGGTCCTGCACGGCGGGCTTTTCATTTCCTTTTTCGCGTGCGACGCCTTCCTGAAAGATATGCACGCCTCTGTCGATCAGGCGGCATGTCCCTTCTCTGCGTTCTATAATGGCCCAGCCGATGGAATTTGTTCCGAGATCAAGTCCTAAGGTCTTCATCGTGCTCATGATATTATGGATTTTGCCGTAAAAATAGCAAAAATATTTGGATTGGATGCAAATTGTGCTTATATTTGCGCATATTTACATCTTACCACAATAAGGCTATATGCCGAAGGGTAAAAATCCCTATGTCTCCGCGTACGCCGTGGAGACTTTTTTTGTCTATGAGGGGGGCGGGCACATAAAAAAAATCGCAGGGGGCTGCGATTTTTTTTGTGTTGCCGGAGGGGTCAGTCTGCGGGGGATGCGCGGTGGAAGGTGAGGTCCTTTTTGCCGATTTCGCAGGAGAGGATGTCGTTCACGATTTTGATGTCGTCGAGTTTGGTGAAGCCGAAGAACTGCTTGGCGGCTGCGCTGCGGATGGCTGTGCGCCAGCGCTCGGCGGTGGCTGATGTGAGGGAGTCGACCATGGGCTGCTGCGCGCCTGTGAGGAGGTTCTGCGAGAATGTGACGCCATTGGGGTCGACGTTGACCTGCATGGTGCTGTTGTCGAGGAACAGGAGGATGTCGTCGTCGTCGCTGTCGCTGTCTTCGTAGCTCCAGCGTCCGCTGATGCTTGCGGTGCCGGTGACGCTGACTTCGTATGGCTCGGCGAAGCCCACGAGCGTGCCGGCCTGCACGGGCTGTGTGGCTTCTATGACGGTGGAGATGGTGACGGTGCCGGATTTGGCTCCTTTGGGTGCGTTGAAGTCGATGCTGAGTACGCTGGTGGCGTCGTCGGCAACTGCAATGTCGTCGGCCACGCGGGTGGGCGTGGAAATCCATGAGCCGTTGATGTCTGCGCGGTGGGAGCAGGCGCCGGCCACCAGTGCGATGGCAGCTACAGTGAGGATGGGATGTATTTTCATTGCTAAAGAGTTTTTAAACAATTTAAACTGACATTACAACACTCCACGGGGTCTTTATGTTCGCTTTAACGTTGGTTTTCGGGCAGAGCTGATGCGATGGCTGCTTTTGACGCTTCCATGAGCGGCCGCAGGTCGTGGCCGTCGGTGCCTGCGGTGATGGGGGGGTGGATTGTGAGCACGATGCGTCCGGGGCGCGGGAGCCAGGATGTGCGCGGCATGACGCGGTAGGCTCCGTCGATGGTGATGGGCACGACGGGCAGGCCGAATTCCACGGCGAGGGTGTAGGCTCCGCGCTTGAAGGCGTGCATGCGTCCGTCGAGGGTGCGGGACCCTTCGGGGAAGACTACGACGCTGCGTCCTTTTGCGAGCTGCTTTTCGGCGGCCTGCATGGTGCGGCGGATGGCGGACGGCGATGAGTTGTCGACAAAAACCTGGCCGCTGACGGCGCAGCTGAATCCGACGACGGGGATTCGGCGCAGGCTTTGTTTCATCATCCATCGGAAGTCGTGGCCGAGGTAGCCGTAGATGGAGAAGATGTCGTAGGCGCCCTGGTGGTTGGCCACGAACACATAGCTTGTGCCGGGATTGATGTTGTCTCGCCCGCGGACTTCTACCCGCACTCCCGCGAGGATGCACCACAGGCGTCCCCACATGGATGCGGGCTTGAATCCCCACCACTTGCCGCCGCCGAGGGCGCATCCTGCCACGGTGGCAAATCCGCAAAGCACGGTGGCTGCCAGCAGCAGCGGCAGCATGACGCAGATCTGGTACAGGCGGTAAAAAATCATATGAAACATGTTTTTATTCGTTGTTCAGCTCTATGTCTTTAACGTTTTCGGGCTCGAGTAGTTGCATCAGGCGCAGGTCGGGGTATGTCTCGAGGTGTGTCTCGGAGTCGAATATCATGGTGTAGCCGTAGCCAAGGTTGATGCGTCGCCAGAACGGGGTGATGCTGTTGTTGGGGTTGCCGGAACGGGCGAAGGATGTCCAGCAGCGGCTCATGATGCGGCTGAGGCGTCGGGCATCCGCGCCTCCGGCCCGGGAGAATTCGGCGAGTTCGTAGTTGTTGAACATGAACGGCAGCTCCGAGCAGCGGAAGCTCATGGCGGACCCGTCGTTGACCGGCGATACCCATGAGAACAGATATACGTAGACGGGCGCGTCGCGTCGCTGTGCAAACATGTGGGCTATGCGGAGCACGAGGCTGCGCACTTTCGTGTCCATCATCAGCAGTTCGCGTATGGGGCGGTCGGGGTAGGCCATGGCGAACGCCAGTTCTACGTCGTCTTTTTTTGCGCCGTAGCGCTTGTTGAATTCCGCCTCGACTTCGTCGTCGGTCATGCTGTAGATGTGTGGCACGTCGGGGCAGTCGGGGTTCTGCAGTAAATTCCGCGTGGTGAGCTCGGCGAATGTGGATCCTATGATTACGGGCACGTCGGCGTCGACGTTGACGGCGCTATCGGAGAATATGGGCCTGGGCAGTATATTGCCGTCGACGACGGGGGCGAATTTTATATCTCCGCTTGCTGCCTCGGGGTGCTCGGCGCGGAGCCGGCCGATGGCCCGGCGCGATGCGTACCAAAGGGTGTCGAACGGAATTTTCGCGAGTTCGTCCGGACCGGATGCCTTTGCTTCTTCGATGGTGAGTGCGGCTATGCGTCGCGACATGTCCTGCGGCTGGTACATGCCTTCGAGGGTGCCGCTTTGTATGATTACTTTGTGATAGTATCCGCGTGCGCAGGGCATGGCCATGAGTGTCATCACCTTGACGCCTCCGCTGCCGTGGCCGAACAGGGTTATGTTGTCCGGATCGCCGCCGAATGCGGCAATGTTGTTTTTCAGCCATTTCAATGCCTGAAGAATGTCGAGCATTCCGAGATTGCCGGAGGCGGCGTATTCGGGGCCATAGGCGCTGAGGTCGAGAAAGCCGAACACGTTGAGGCGGTGGTTGAGAGTCACGACCACGACGTCGTCGGTGCGCGCAAGAGATGCGCCGTCGAAGGTGAGGTGCTGGCGGGAGCTACCGTAGTCGAAGGCTCCGCCGTGGAGCCATACCATCACGGGGCGCTCGGATGTGGCGCTTCGCGTGGAGGTCCATATGTTCAGGTTCAGGCAATCCTCGCCCATGTGTGCGAGCGTGTCGGTGGGTATGTAGCACGATGAGGATTGCACGGGGGGCTGGGGCGCAATGTCGCCGAATTCGGTGCAGAGCATCACGGTGTCCCATTTTTCGTGCTCGTGCGGAGGCATGAAGCGTTCGGCGGCTGCGTAGGGAATTCCTTTGAACACGGCCACGCTGTCGTCGATAAATCCCTGCACATGTCCGCCGGTGGTGGCGACGACGGGATGGTCGTATGAGCCGTTGCCGGCGCATCCCCATAGCGCTGCTGCAATCGCTACGGCAGCTGCTTTTGCAAGTTGTTGTATCTTCATATGATAAAAGCCGGGGCAGGCGCGCCGTCCCGTGGCTCTACAAAGGTAGATAAAAAAATGATTCAGCCAAGTTTTTTTGACTGAATCATCATCACTTTGTCATTGCTTTGTAGCGGGACCGAGAATTGAACTCGGGACCTCCGGGTTATGAATCCGACGCTCTAACCAACTGAGCTATCCCGCCATTTGCGACTGCAAAGTTACGCTCATTTTTTCAAATCACCAAATTTTTTTGAGATTTTTTTTGTGGTTTTTTCGGCTGAGCGAGGTGTGCGGGTGTTCAAGGGGCTCGGAATCTGACAGTTCTGCCGGCTGTCTTTGGGGCGGCGGATCGGGTGTCTTGAGTGGCAAGAGCGCGAATCGGCAATAGCTGCCGCGCGGGCTGTCATCCCAGCAGTTCCACGCCGATGCCGGGGCGGTCGGGGATGGTCACCTTGCCGTCGACAATCTTGAGGCCGTCGAAGCGGTCGTTGGCGATCAGCAGGTTGCCGTCGAGGTCGGCCCAGTCGACCATGGGGGAGAGCTGGGCGGCGGCGGTGACGGCGCAGCTTGTCTCCGTCATGCATCCGAGCATCACTTTCATGCCGAGCGAGCGTGCGAGCACTGCCATTTTGTAGGCTTCGTGCATGCCGGTGCTCTTCATCAGTTTGATGTTGATGGCGTCGTACACGCCGTGTGCGCGCTGCACGTCGGGCAGGCGCTGCAGGAACTCGTCGGCGACGATGGGCAGGGGCGAGCGTTCCCGCACCCATGCGGTCTCGTCGATCATCTCTTTGGGCATGGGTTGCTCGACGAAGAGGCAGTTGCGCTCGGCGAGCCAGTGGCACATCTCGAGGGCGTGTTCTTTGTCGCTCCATCCCTGGTTGGCGTCGACGCAGATGGCGACGTCGCTTGTGCGCCGCAGAGCCTCGACAATTTCCTTGTCGTGGCCGACACCCATTTTTACTTTTACCACGCGGAAAGGTGCGCACTCGTCGATTTCGCGCTGCATTTCGGCCGGGTCGGGCTGATAGCTGATGGTGTAGGATGTGTTGGGCGTGGTGGCGGGGTTCAGTCCCCATATCTTGTACCATGGCTGTCCCATGATTTTGCCTGTCAGGTCGTGGAGGGCGATGTCGACCGATGCTTTTGCCGCGCGGTTGTCGGGGGCGACGCTTTCCATGTAGGCGTGGATGTCCTCGATGCGGAAGGGGTCGGAGAACCGGCTGAGGTCGAGCTTGCCGAGGAATTCGGTGACGCTCTGCACGCTTTCGCCCAGATAGGGCGGCATGGATGCTTCGCCGTAGCCGATGAGGCCGTCGTATTCGATCTGCACCTGCACGCCGGGCGTGGTGGTGCGCTGGTTTTTGGCCAGATTGAATGCGTGGCGCAGTTTCAGCTCGTAGGGTTGGAAGCTGAGGTTGAGGCGGCCGGGCTTTCCTGCGGCCCGGCGTGTGGGTGCGCCGAATGCTGAAAACGATACGGGGCTCATGGCAAGAGCGGTGCCGAGTATGGACGTGCGAAGGAATTTGCGTCGGTTCATGGTAATGGTTTGTGACGATGTGGGTTATTTGTTGAAATACCAGGGGTGGTCGATGGCGCGGGTGATGCCTTCCGTGCCTTCGTAGCCGTGGATGCGCACGGCGTGGAGGAATGGTGTGGTCAGATAGTCGGGCGATTCGGGGTCGACGCTGTTGCGTTTCACTCGTCCCGATGAGTGCACATAGTTGCCGTCGGCATCGTAGATGGCGACATGTGTGACCTTGCCTGTGGCGGCGTTGCCGAAGAAGAGCAGGTCGCCGGCGCGGCAGTCGCGCCAGTCGGCAGCTTCGATGCGCTTGCCTGTGAGGGCCTGCTGCGAGGCGTCGCGGCGCAGGATGATGCCGTTGGCGAGATAGCCTGTCTTTGCCAGGCCGGAGCAGTCGAGGGTCTTGGCGGAGGTGCCGCCCCAGAGATAGGGCGTGCCTTCCATGGAGTAGGCCATGTCAAGAATCACGTCGGGATTCCACTGCTGGGAGGCCCATGCGTTTATTTCGGTGAGCACGGAGGCATCCACCCATCCGCTGCGGCCGTCGGGCAGCGACACTTCCACGCGTCCGTTCTTGCGGGCGTTGCTTTTGACGGTGACGATGTTGCCCATGACGAGATCGCTGACCACGTCGCGCAGGCCGGTGGCTTTGGGCGTGGTGTAGGCGCGCACCTGATAGGGCGCCGTCACCACCATGCGCGGTTCGGCGCGCCATGCGCGCATGGCGCTGTCGCCGAGCAGGACTATGGACGGGGTGTTGGTGTAGGCTATGTAGCCGTCGGGTGTCTGCACGAGATACCATTCGTCGTTGGCCTGCGTGAGCACGCGCAACGGCATGCCCATCAGAGCCTGGGAGGCCATCTCGGCGGCGTGGCGCGGCTGCACGCGCAGGCATGCCACGGATATGCGCGGGAGAGCCCACAGCGTGTCGGCGTAGACTTCCACATTATTATTATATGCAAGGCCGGCTTCGTCCATGGCCGCGCACACTGCCTCGAGCACGGCGGCGTCGCTGCATTGGCCCGTGAGGGCGATGCGTCCGTCGGTGTCCTGGCGGGCGGCGATGTCGGCTATGATCTGGCGGCGGTCGGGCGCGAGGCGTGTCTTCACGTCCTTGATTATGGCGCGGGCGCGGTCGGCGGGCCGCTGCACGGGTTTACATTCAAGCACCTGCATGCGGCGGCGGAAACCGGGGTAGAAGATGTTGCCGCGCGAGCATTCCAGCTCGCCGGCCTGCTGGTCGACGGTTTCGCTGCGCACATAGCGCTTGGCGGGTACGAGGGGCTTGCACACGCCGCTGTTGGCAGCCATGCGGTAGGCGTCCATGCCGGTGGAGTAGAACCGGCGTGCGCGCGGAGCGGCGGCGTTGTCGTAGCGTCCGAACGACGCATCCACCGGCACCCATCCTGTGCCTTCGAAGTAGACTTCGGCCCAGTCGTGGTAGTTCACCTCGCCGGGGTGCATCATCCAGCCGCTTTCCCAGCGTGCGGGCACTCCGAGTGTGCGCATCAGAGAGATGTAGAGCAGCGACACCTGGCCGCAGTCGCCGTGGCCTTCGCGCACCACGTATTCAGGGATGCAGTCGATGGTGCTGTATTCTCGCGCGCCGGCCCAGGGATAGTGCTGATAGATGTAGTCGTAGACGAGCTCGCTCTGGCGCAGCGGATTGGTCTCGTCGCCCACGATGGCGCGTGCCAGCGAGTCCATGCGCACGATGTGCGGGGCCTCCATGGCTGTGTATTCGCGGTAGAGCGCGCTCTCCTTGTCGTAGGGCTTCATTGCGGCCAGTATGTCGGCGGGGTCGAAGTATTCGCCCGAGGCGGTGTACTCTACTGTCATTTCGAAGTGTGTGTCCTTGCCTTCCACCACGGGCTGCTCCATGTAGATGCTGCGGTGGGGGCTGGCGGCGGGGTCCGACACGGTGTGCGCCGCCGGCACTGTGGCTGTGATGCTGATGTCGCTCTGGCGTTGCGAGGGGCGCGGCACGGGGAGCCACAGGCGCAGTGTCTCGCCTTTGAGTTCGTCGCTGTAGGGCACGTCGACGCTGTAGCGGTAGCGGATGCGGCGTGCGGCGCCGTCGGTCATGGTGCCGTCCTCGGTGGCCAGCACGCTGTCCACATAGGCTATGCGGGCGGCCTTTGCCGGCGACGTGCGACCGACGTAGCCTCCGTTCATGGCGGGATTGACGAGGCCAAGGTTGCGCGGGCTTTTTCCGTGCATTCGCGGGTGGCCGTCGAAGTCGAGCACCTCTACATAGCCTCGGGCGATGAAGTCGCGTATGTCGGCGTCGGTCACGCCCGGATGGAGGCGCTTTATCTGGCGGACGCCTTCTTTTAGGGTCAGAGAGAAGTCGGCGCGGGTGCGCGCCTGTATGGCCGCGGCCGAGTCTGCTTCGAGCCATGCGGGCGTGGCTGCTGTGGCAGTCATGGCGGCAGCAGCGGCTAAAACTGTGATGAACAGATGCTTCATTGCAATATCAGTTTGCCGAAAAATTCCGGTCGGTGAAAGTCGGGTTCGGGGGTGTCGATAGGGTTCCAGCTCAGATAGTGCGGCTGCGATGTGGCCGACGCGCATTTGTAGAAATTTCCACGCATCTCCACCGGCTTGCCTTCGTAGTGCACGCCGATGAGGTCGAGCGGTATTACCACCAGCAGATTCCACGAAAACATGCCTTCAAGCTCGCAGAAAGGGCGGGTGCCGCAGCTGGGCACGCGCTGTACGCGCGCCAGTTCGTCGGGTGTCAGCCGTGTCGGTGCGGGGCGTTCCATGCGGTGGGACGCATTGAGCACGCCTATGCAGTTGAACTCGAAGTTCCAGTACTCTCCATCCTCGCGCGGCTGCACGAAGAACTCCACGCACGAGTCTCGGCTCACGGGGCCCAGGTCCTCGTAGACTTCGGCACGCAGGAAATTGGTGCGCGAGAAGAAGTCGATGTAAAGCGCCGTGCCGCTGTGCGCCACCGAGAACGACGACAGCGGACGGTAGGGGTGCTGCTCCGCCCAGTTGGCGCAGTTGATGATGCGTCGCGGCGCGTTGGCGTCGAGCAGAGCGATAGCCGCTTCTGTCTGCGTGCATGCGTCCAGCTCCGGTATGTGTGGGATGAAGAGTGTTTTGTCAGGCATATCGATGGCTTGGAGGTGTCAGAAGAAATAATGCTTGAGCGCAATGCCCACGCCCACGGCTGCCATTCCTATCAGAATGGCTGCGATGATGCGGTTGAACAGCCACAGCGAGCGCACGTTGAATCGTCGCCGCAGTTTGTTGACGAGGAACGTGATGCCGTACCACCACGACAGCGCCCCTGCCAGAATCGACAGATAGGCGCCGATATAGTGGTGCACGCCGAACTCCGGCAGGATGAAGTTGAAGCGTGCGAACAGGCCTATTATAAAGAAAAGTATCAGCGGGTTGCTTACCGTCAGCAGGAATCCTCCCACGATGTCGCCCCAATAGGTGCCGCTGCTGAGCTGCGCCGCCTCGCCGTCGGCCGCCTTGAGCGAACGGGTGGGGTTCTTGCGGAAAAGATAGAGGCCGAAAGCGGCCAGCACGATGCCGCCCACAAACTGCAGCAGCAGCTGGTGGCGGTCGATCAGGTCGGTGATGAAGCTGATGCCGAAGCCGGTGAGCAGGCAGTAGAGCAGGTCGCTGATGCTTGCTCCCACGCCTGTGAACATGCCCGGCCAACGCCCCTTGCTCAAGGTGCGCTGTATCACGAGCATGCCGATTGGTCCCATCGGCGCCGAGATCAACAGTCCGATGAGAAATCCGCGTGGTAATATGTACAGCATCTGTTCCATCAAGGAAATTCAAGCAAAGATAGCACTTTTTTTATAAAGCATCCTGCCAGATTGGTGCAAAAAGTGCAAAAACTGCCTAAAAACATAAAAAAGCAAAACGGTCTTCCCGGCGAACAAGCGGCCACGCCCCGGCGTTTATATACAAAAGAAAATTCATCTCCTCTCAGCTATGAAAAAGTACGGCATATTCTACGCGTCCTCGACCGGACGCACCGCCAAGGCCGCCGAAGCGATCGCCGCGGCCCTTGATATTCCGGCCTCCGACATCCACAACGTGGCCGACACCGCTCCCTCCGAGCTCGGCAGCTACGATGTGGCCATCCTCGGCTCCCCCACCTATGCCGCCGGCGACATGCAGCCCCACATGGAGGACTTCATCGACGGCGCGCAGGCGCTTGACCTTTCGGGCCACAAACTCGCTTTCTTCGGCACGGGCGACGACACCATGTCGCGCACATTCTGCAGCGCCGTGGGCGACATGGCCAAGGCACTTTCCCACACCGGAGCCGTGCAGATAGGGGAGTTCGACGCGCGCGGCTATGTCTTTGACGACAGCGAAGCCGAGATCGCCCCCGGCGTTTACGCGGGCCTCCTTCTCGACGACATCAACCATCCCGAGCTTACTTCCGGGCGCATCGAAGCGTGGGCAGCCAAGCTCCGCGCCGAGTAGGAACAATTGTATTAAAAATAATTAAGTTATCGGCGGCAAACGCATAAATATGCGCTTGCCGCCTCCTTTTTTGGGAAATCTTCGCTATCTTTGCCGAATAATTGACCAAGATGATATCACGAATCATTAAAGACGAGAATGTGCGGCGTCTGAGCCATCTGCTGGCCGATGCCACCAGGATTGCAGTCATATGTCATGTAGGGCCCGACGGCGACGCCGTGGGCTCGTCGCTTGCTCTTGCCTCCGTGCTCGGCCGCCTCGGCAAGGACGTGCGTTGCATAATACCCGACCCCGCGTCGGCTCTGCTCATGCAGCTGCCCGGCGCCAAGGAGCTCGTGGATGCCGCCAGACATCCCGATTTCGCCCGCACGCTGCTGCGCGACGCCGACCTCATTTTCTGCCTCGACTTCAACGAGCCGAAGCGTGTCGACCGCATGGCCGACGCCCTGCTTGCGGCCACGGCGCCGAAGGTGATGATCGACCATCACGAGAACCCCTCGGACTTTGCCACCGTAGCCATCTCTCACCCCGACATGGCCGCCACATGCTATGTGCTGTTCCGCGTGCTGTGCCGTCTGGAGCTTTTGCCCTACATTGATTCCACAGCCGCCACTCTGCTGCTTGCCGGCATACTTACCGACACAGGCGGACTTTCCTACAACAGCTCCGATCCCGAGCTCTTCGTGGTGGTGGCCGAGCTTCTGCGGCACGGCGCCGACAAAAACCGCCTGTACAAGCTGCTGTTCAACACCGTCAGCGAGAGTGCCATGCGCCTCAACGCCTATGCAATCGACCGCAAACTCGAGGTCGACACCGACATGGGCGCCGCCCTGATCACTCTGAGCCGTGGCGAGCTTAACCGCTATCACTACAGCAAGGGCGACACCGAAGCGCTCGTCAACAAGCCTCTGGCCATCCCCGGCGTGGTCTATTCCTGCTTCATGCGCGAGGAAGAGCGCTACATAAAGATTTCCATGCGCTCGCAGGGCGATTTCCCCGTCAACGAGATTTGCGCCGAGCATTTCGGAGGCGGCGGCCACATCAACGCAGCCGGCGGCGAGTTTCACGGCACCCTCGAAGAAGCGGCCGACGCATTCCGTGCGCTCATGGCCGAAAACAAAAAGAAATACATACTGAAAAAATGAAAATACTCCGCAACATAGCTCTTGCAGCAGCATCCCTCGCAGCATTTGCCTTCACATCGTGCGACGACACCAAGAGCTACGCCGAACTTCTTACCGACGAAACGCACTACGTCAACGCCTATCTCGCCAACCAGCGCGTGGTGGCGTCAATCCCCGCCGACACCGTGTTCGAAACCGGCCCCGACGCTCCCTACTATCGTCTCGACGAGGACGGCAACCTCTACATGCAGGTGGTGAACGCCGGCACCCCCGGCAACAAGGTGAAGAGCGACGAGCTCATCTATTTCCGCTTCACCCGCTACTCGCTCTACAAGTACTCCGGCGGCGAGCTTTCCGGCGGCGTGGGCAATGAGGACGACCTCAGTTTCAACAACACATCGTTCCGCTACGGCAACTATCAGCTGCAGAGCTCAAGCCAGTGGGGCTCGGGCATACAGTATCCTCTGGCGCTTCTGCCCGTGGACTGCGAGGTCAACCTCATCATCAAGTCGCAGCTGGGCCTTACCAACGAGATTGCCGAAGTGGTGCCCTATCTCTACCACATCCGCTATTATCGCCCAAAAATCTAAGAAACTGTCGGACATTCATATCGCTTTGCCTTTGAGAGTCTTGTAGGTGTCTTTTTGTTTAATCTTCAGTCTCGCTGCTACGGCGACGCTCCCTCGTCACAAACAAAAATCAATCCGACAATCCTTCTCAAAATCCGTATCATATAAATTCAAACAGTTTCTTGGCGCATCTGTTATTAAACAAGTTTTAAAATAGACATGACCCTCATCAAGTCAATTTCCGGTATTCGCGGTACTATCGGCGGCGCGCCCGGCGACGCTCTCACCGCACAGGACATCGTTCGCTTTACGGCAGCCTACGCTGCATTCATAGAGAAAAACACGACGCGCACCAGCCGCACGATAGTAGTCGGACGCGACGCCCGTATCAGCGGCGACATGGTGTGCCGTCTCGTCACGGGCACGCTCGTCAGCATGGGTTTCGACGTCGTGAACATCGGTCTTGCATCCACGCCTACCACTGAGATTGCAGTTACGGCCGAAGGCGCGTGCGGCGGCATCATCATCACGGCCTCCCACAATCCCATGCAGTGGAATGCACTCAAGCTGCTCAACGAGCACGGCGAGTTCCTGAACGATGCCGAGGGCCGCGAGGTGCTCCGTATAGCCGACGCCGGCGAGTACAGCTACGCACCTGTCGAAGCCATAGGCCACGAGTACATGAACACCACTTACAACCGCCACCACATCGACGCCGTGCTCGCTCTTCCCGCGGTCGACGTCGAGGCCATCCGCAACGCGCATTTCCGCGTGGCGGTCGATGCGGTCAACAGCGTCGGCGGAACTGTCATTCCCCAGCTGCTGCGCGCGCTTGGCGTGTCGGAAATCGTCGAACTCAACTGCGAGCCTACAGGCCATTTCGCCCACACTCCCGAGCCTATCCCAGAAAATCTCACCGGCATAGCCTCGCTGATGAGCACCGGCATTGCCGACGTGGGTTTCGTGGTCGACCCCGACGTTGACCGCCTTGCCATCGTGATGGAGAACGGCGAGATGTTCGGCGAGGAGTACACTCTCGTCAGCGTGGCCGACTATGTGCTTTCTCTCACTCCCGGCGCGACGGTGAGCAACCTCAGCTCTTCGCGCGCGTTGCGCGATGTCACCCGCGCCCGTGGCGGACGCTATGAGGCTTCGGCCGTGGGCGAGGTCAACGTCACCACCAAGATGAAAGAGATCGGCGCCGTCATTGGCGGTGAAGGCAACGGCGGAGTGATTTATCCCGAACTCCACTACGGCCGCGATGCCCTTGTGGGCGTGGCTCTTTTCCTCACGCTGCTCGCCAAGAGCGGCAAGAAGGTGAGCGAGCTCCGCGCCGGCTATCCGCCTTATTCCATCTATAAGACCAAGGTGTCGCTTGCTCCCACGCTCGACATCGACGCACTGCTCGAGGCGGTGAAGCAGAAGTTTGCAGGCGAGGAAATCACTGACATCGACGGAGTGAAGATAGATTTCGCCGACTCGTGGGTGCACCTGCGCCGCAGCAACACCGAGCCCATAATCCGCGTGTATGCCGAGGCATCCACTCCCGAAGCAGCCGAGCATCTCGGCGAGGAAGTGAAGGCTGTCATCACCCGCATGCTTTAGACCCCGTTCCCCGGCGTTACTGATATTGGGGAAAGGGGGCTTGGAACGCAGCCATATGAAGAAACCGCCACGGGCAGATGCCTGTGGCGGTCTTCTTTTTGTCTGTGTCAGTTGCCCTGGATGTGCACGTCCATCTGCGGGAACGGGAACCGCACTCCGGCCTGCGGGAGTTCCTTGTAGATGCGTTCGTTGATGTTGTAGTACAGTCCCCAGTAGTCGTCGCGGTGCACCCATGCGCGTGCTTTCAGGTTGACGCTGCTGTCGGCAAGGGCATCGACCACGACCGACGGCGAGCGGTCGACTTTTTCTATGTGTTGCAGAATGCGGGCATTGACGGGGATGTCGTCCCACACGGGAGCTTTCTTGATTTTTTTGTGGAATATGCGCGCGAAGAATCCCCGCGGTTTTTCATCCACGGGCGTTTCGCCTGCTTCGGCGGCCATTTCGGCTGCTTTTTCCTCTCGCAGCTTGCGTGCGTCTTCCACGTATTTCTCCACCACCCGCTTGTCGGAGCGCAGGATGGCGATGAGCGCTTCGCGGGCCGCGTCGATGTCGTCGCCGTAGCTGATGCTCACGGTCCAGTCCACGCGGCGGTAGTCCTCTCGACTCCAGTTGTTTATGCTGCCTGTGCTCAGACCTCCGTTGGGGATGATGAGGCTCTTGTTGTCGTAGGTGTTGATGATGGTGTGGAAAATCTGTATTTCAGTGACGGTGCCGGCATAGCCCTGCGCTTCGATGTAGTCGCCCACGCGATAAGGCTTTATGAGCAGTATGAGTACGCCTCCTGCGAAGTTCTGCAGCGTGCCGCTCAGCGCCATGCCTATGGCTACGCCGGCCGAGGCGAAGATGGCGATGAACGACGATGTCTCTATCCCGAGGATGCCTATGACGGTGACTACAAGTATGAAATAGAGCAGCATGCTCACCAGGCTGAGCAGGAATGTGCCCAGCGAACGGTCGACATGGCGGCGGATGAAGATGCTCATCAGCAGGCCATGCAGCTTTCTGATGATGAAGCGGCCCACATAGAACACCACGATGGCGATGGCCATATTGATGGCCAGCTTCACGAGGCCCGACACCATCGTGTTTATAAGTTCGTCGACAGGCAGGGACTTGAGCATGCCGAGTTCTTCTTTCACGTCGGGCACGGAGTCGGGCACTGCTATGGGAGGCGTTGTTTGCAGAAACATATCTGAATCTTGGGGAAAAGTTGTTATTGAACCCACGGCAACGCGGACGCCACGTCGCCGGCCCACCGGAGGCGGTGGTAGTTCATGTTGTCCATGTCGGCGGGCGATTGCACCACGAAAGTGCTGAGGCCGCAGTGGCGGGCTATTTTGAGAGTGGAAAATATGGTCGGAGTGGATGCGGCGTATGCCACGCTTTGCTCCAGTGCGCTCTTCCATGCTGTGAGGGCGTCGCTGTCGGTGGCTATGCGTTCCACATAGTCCTCGAAGTCGAAGAGCCGGCATGTGCCCGTGCGTTCGAAAGCCTGCGGCATCGTGCCCTCAGGCAGAGGCTGTGCGGTGGCGAACACTCGCCGAGTGGCCTCGGCCAGCCGGTCAAGTCCGTCGGTGCGTATCACGCTCATGGTGCATGTGCGCCCCGAACCGGCCATCTCGTTGTAGTAGCGGAATGTGTTGGCGGCTGCTCCAGTGGCGTCTCCCTTCATGAGCATGTCCAGGTTTTCATCGTAAGGCATGCCCGCGTTCGGCAGCTCGCACGCGCTGCCCACAACGACCGGTGTGGCGTGGCGCAGCTCGTAGGCCACTTCCACCGACGCCATGTGGCAGCAGTCGAAGTAGACGTAGTCGAAGCCTTGTCCGTCGAGAGCCTTGGCAAGCGAAGTCACGCTCATCTGCTTTCCGCCGTCGAGACCGAACGCGCGCTTCGGCGCGTTGTAGCTGTCGGCCATGCCGTTGTCGAGCCAGCCGGTGCCGTGGCTCCATAGCACAAGTCCGTAGGCCGCGGCGGGAGCGCACTCGCGCACGTCGTCGCACACGCGGCGCATGCGGGCGATGCTGACGGCGGCTTCGGCCGTGTCGTACACTTTGAGTGTGTCGACGGTGCCGTCGGCGGTGATTTCCTTGAGCACGCTATTGCCTTCCGACGACTGGTGCATAACCACGAGGCGGCCGCCGCCGAGGCTTCCGGTGGAAGCCGCCGTGCGCATCTCTGTGATGTCGGCGTTGTCCCAGCCTCGCGCGCCGAGATCGTTGTGCGCCACCATGTAGACAAGCACGGTGCGTGTGGCTTCCGACGGCTTTCCGGGGCCCGGCGCAGGCTCGTCGGAGTGCTTGTCGCCGCAGCCTGCTGTGGCCATGGCTGCTGCCATCATGATTGCTGTGAGTTTGTTCATGATGCAAATTTAGTTATTTATCGCGGGATTACGCGCTTGCCGGCACGGAATAATTGTTAATGGGGAAAAAGGGAGCCGCAGCCAATGAGGTTGCGGCTCCCCGGGTGTATAGGAAATCAGATGGAATCTTTAGAAGCCACCCCAGCGGCAGGCAACCTGCTGAAGACTGTTGCAGCCGATGGTGCGGAAGTCGACAATCATGTTGTAGCGGCAGTTGATGTAGGTGAGGTTGGAGTCGAAGCTTACGTCAAGCATGGTCAGCTCGTTGTTGTTGCACAGCAGGCGCTGCAGGAAAGTCTGGTTGCTGAGGGTGAGAGTGCTCAGGTCGTTGTAGGAGCAGTCGACGAAGAGCAGCTGCGGGCATCCTTCCACGCTGAGCGAGGTCAGGTCGTTGTAGGAGCACACGAGGTCGAGCAGGTTCTTGCAGTTGCGCATCGCCAGATTCTTCATGTTGTTGTCGGTGCAGAGGAAGGTGCTCAGAGCAGGCAGGTTGCTGACGATGAGGCTGGAGATTTCGTTGTCGTCGACATTGATGTTGGAGAGGTTAGGCACTCCGCTGAGCAGCAGCGAGGTCAGTTTGTTGTAGCCTGCGTAGAGGTTCTTGAGTTCGGTGCAGTTCGACACATTGAGTTCCTCAAGATGGTTGCCGAGCACGTTGGCTGTCTGCAGTGTGGCGGAGTTGCTCAGGTCGAGGCTTACGAGATAGTTGTTGGCGAGGTTGAGGGTCTTGAGCACCGGCAGGTCAGACATGTCTATTTCGGTGAGGCGGTTGTTGTTGACCTGCAGTTTGGTGACCTGTGTGCATCCTTCCACGCTGAGTTCGGTGAGGCGGTTGCGGCTTACGTTGAGTTCGGTCAGCGCGCCGTCGCCCTTGGCGGTGAATCCGGTGAGCTTATTGCGGCTGACGTCGACTTTCTGCAGTGCGCTGAAGCCGCTGAGGTCGAGCACGCCGGCGAGTTTCTTGTCTTTCCACTCGATGGCGGTGATGTGGCCGCCGGCCACGGTCACTCCTTCCCATGTGGAGGGGTTGTTCTGGTCTGTTATTTTCAGAGCTGCGGCGTTGGTGGCTGCTTCTGCGGCGGGCTGTGCCAGGAAAGCCTTGAGCTGTTTGAGTTCGCCTTTGTTCACGCTCTGCGCGAATAGCGAAACACTGCTGATAGCTACAGCGAGCAATAATGCGATCTTTTTCATGTCAGAGAGATATTTGAGTGAATAAAATTTGTTGTATTCGTCCTTTGCTGTTTGTGTCGTAAGTAAAACTTTGTGTTGTTTTACTTTCCAAACAACCTTCCCTCGGAAATAGTTTAGAAAAAAATCATTAATATTAACAATGCCACGTTTCCGCGCTCCGTGCCTGATGGTGGCGGAGCGGCAAACGGGCACAAAAACATAAGGAAACAATTAAAAAACTGTTCTGCGCTGAGATGATTTCGTAAAATCTATTTTTGTCGTTGTGTTTCTTTGGAAAAAACGGAAGCGCGGAAAGCGAAGTGGGGATTCCACGGCACGAGGTCGAGCATGCCGCCCGCGAGGCGGTGCGAGTCGATGATGGCTCCGGCTGCCGGCGCGTCGGGGTGGGGTATGACGCAGAGTTGGCCCTGCGCTCCTTCGGCGAGATAGCGGGAGAAGTCCAGCGCCAGGAAGCCCATGGTGTGGCGCAGGTTCACTTCCACGGCGGCGTCGATGGTGCCGTCGGCCGCCACGAGCATGTCGACGCCCAGGGGGCCGCGGTAGTCGCCGAGTATGCCGGGCAATGCGTGCTCTACGGCCTCGGCTATGGCCTCGAAGCGGCCGCCGCAGGCAGCATCCACGCGAGCCGTCAGCTCTGCTTGCGCGGCCAATGCGTTGGCCGTATAGCCGCCACGGGCATTGGTGTCGAACACCGACACTCCGCACCGTCGCAGTCCGCCGGCACCGTCGGCCTCCAGCAGCAGGGCGAAGTCGGAGGTCTTGTCCAGTTCCTGCTCAAGCATCACCGACCCTTGGCGGCGTATGATTCCCGCGGTCTGCTGCAAGAACACTTCCGGAGGCATGTTGCGGCTGCGCACGAGCCCGCGTCCGCTGCTGCTCCACGGAGCTTTTGCTATCACCGGCGCGTGCGTGCGCACAAAGTCGTCTACTTCGGCGGCTTCGCGGGCTTCTACGGCGGGCGGTGCGACGGCAAACGGCACGCGTGCGGCCACGGCCACGGCCAGTTGTGCGGCGGTGCGGCGGTGCGACAGTTCGCGGAGGCGGTGCAGCGCGTCGTCGTCGGGCATCTGTGCCATCGGGTAGCCGGTGTCGGCGAGCGCCCGACGCGATGCCGCCGACCATCCCCATGGCGATGCCACGAGGCGTGTGTCGCGGTGGTCGTACACGTCCACATCTTTTATATCAAATGTGCGGCACATGTCGTCGAGCCAATGGGCGTTGATGCCCGAGCAAGCGAAGCGGTCGCCCGCGCCGGCCATCCACAGCGGCAGTGCCTCGCCGGCACGGTGCAGCTGCGCGGCAGCGGGCGGCGGGGTGTATTGCGCTGTTCCCGTGGCCAGCGCCAGGTCGTTTTCGGGAAAATACATGAGCAGTCGTGCCATAATCTTCTACAAAGATAGTGAACAATACGTTTGCACGCAAGGTTATAAGTTAAATTAAACTTTTCAGTTATGAACCGTTTCCGACTATTTATCGCCGGCGCCGCCATCCTCGGCGCCGCAGCAGCGGCGAGCCCCTGCTCGCGTGTGACATATGTTTCCGCCGACACCACCGAGGTGCTCGTCGGCCGCACGCTCGACTGGCGCACGCCCATTCCGACGAACCTCTATGTGTATCCCGCAGGCATGAAAAAGACGAGCATGCCCGAGGGGCCCGCCTACCACTGGACTTCCCGCTACGGCTCCGTCCTTGCCGTGGGATATGACGGCGGAGTCACCGAGGGCATGAACGAGCGCGGTCTTGTCATGAACGGTCTTTTCTGCAAGACGAGTGTCTATCGCACGGAGAGCAATTCGCCAGCGGGAACGCCGGTGATGAGCCTTTCGGTGTTCATCAGTTATTTTCTCGACAATTTTGCCACGGTGGAAGAGGCCTACGACTGGTTCTCGAAAAACGATTTCGCCATCTCGGGCAAGACATTCGACGGCGGCACCGTGTCGCTGCTGCATTGGGCGCTTACCGACCCCACGGGCGACACCATGGTGATAGAGTATGTAGACGGCAAGGTGAATCTATACCGTGGTTCCGACCTTCGCGTGTTCACCAATGACCCCGCTCTTCCGGCCATGCAGGCCATCAATGCCTATTGGGAGGGCGTAGGCGGCGTCAACATGCTGCCCGGCACAGTGCGCTCGGCCGACCGCTTCGTGCGCGCCTCGTTCTTCATCAAGCACATTCCCGACAATCTTTCCGGCATGACGGCAGTGTCGGCTCTCTCGACGGTGATGGCCAACGTGAGTGTGCCCTATGGCTACACAATCGTGGGCGAGCCGAATGTGTCCATGACGCAGTGGCGCAGCATCTCCGACCTGCGCAACCGTGTCTACTATTTCCGCTTCGCCGACACTCTCGGCAATTTCTGGATTGATCTCAGCCGGCTCGACGTGCGCCCGGGAGCTCCGGTGCTCAAGCTCGACACATCCCGCGACCGTGCCGTCTATGGCTGTGTGAACGACCGTCTGCGCCGTTCCGAGCCATTTACGCCGATGTATTGACCTATGGGTTGACCTCCGTGGCGTGGAATTCAATCAGCCCCGGCATGCTGCTGCGCACGGCTTTGGCTATCGTTACGCCAAAGTCGGCCGCAGCGCGGTCGAGGATGTCGCGGTAGACGACGCATGTCGATCCCACGAAGCATATCGGCTTGCCGCGGAAGTCGTAGGCCGCGATGTTGCGGGTGAAGAACCGCATGAACGCCGCATAAATCAGCTGATAGACGTATGGATTGTCGGTGTGGTCGGCCAGAAAGCGCGAATAGCGCGCCAGCGAGCGTGAAGGCATGGGCGTGCTGTAGACTTCGTCCATGAGCGTGTTGGGCGTCACGGCGAAATGCTCGAAAAATTCGCCGGTGATGTCGGCAGGCGCAATGCCTTTCATTGCGTCGGCGATGAATTTCTTGCCCAGATAGGCATTCGAGCCCTCGTCGCCGAGGATGAAGCCGAGCGCGCGCACGTTCTGCACAATCTCATTTCCGTCGTACAGGCATGAGTTGGAGCCGGTGCCAAGGATGCACGCAAGGCCGGATTCGCGCACCAGCAGTCCGCGTGCGGCGCCCAAGAGGTCGCTCTCCACGGTGACGGGTGTCTTGAACTGCGCCACCAGCGACGATTCCATGATTTTGCTTTTGTCGGCCGTCGCGCATCCTGCGCCGTAGAAATGCACATGGTCCCATCTGCGGCGGAAAAAACTGTCGGGAAGCTCAAGGCGTATGCAGTGCGAGATTTCCCGGCGTGTCTGGAAATAAGGGTTCATGCCCGAGGTGAAGGCACGCTCCACCACTTTGTCGCCGTCCACAATCACCCACTCGGTGCGCGTCGTGCTGCTGTCGGCAATAATTTTCATATGTTCAGCTGGTTGGCAAGGGTGATGCTGCGTGTCGGAAACACATGCTCAAGGCTGTCGAGCACCTTCAGTGTGTCGGTGCCTTCGCGCAGGAGCACCACAAGGTTAAGGTTTGTGATAGTTCTTTCGTAGTCGTAGGTAAGGTAAAAGCTCTTCAGTTTCGCGCCGCCGCGTTCGAGCACGGTGCGGTAGGGTTCTATGTCGGGGATGATTACGGTGGATTCTATGCGTATGATGCGGGAGTCGGCTCCCATCGATGTGACATGCTCGATGCGCTCAACCTGCACGAGCACAATGAGTATGAGCACCGTGGCCACGATGCTGATGATGTAGAGCCCTACGCCGACGCCCATGCCAATGGCCGCCACCATCCATATGCCGGCGGCGGTGGTGAGACCGCGCACCGAGCCTTTCATCTGTATGATGGCGCCGGCACCCAGGAAGCCCACGCCGCTGATCACCTGCGCCGCTATACGGCCCGGGTCGCCGTTCTTGAGCCCGAGATACTCCTGCGGCACATATATGGAAAGAATCATGGCCAGAGTGGCGCCCATGCAGATGAGCGAGAACGTGCGCACGCCTGCCGGCTGGCCTTTGCGCTTGCGCTGTATGCCCACACAGCAGCCCAACAGCATGCTGAGCACCAGCTTGAACACTGAGCCGCACGTTGTCACCTCGTCCGAGAGGATGTCCTGCCATATGTCAAATATAAATTCCGGCATGCACTGAACCATTAAACTTTATATGCTCCAAAGGTCAGTTAAGGGTGAAGCTGCGTCGCACAAGGCGGTAGTTGTCGGCAAACAGCTCCACGGTGTAGTCGCCGGGGGTGAGCGCCGTGTTCACGTCCCAATAGATGGTGACGCCGCCGATTTCCTCGCCGGCATATTCAATGGTGCGCTTGGCCGAGCACGGCACCGAGCCGCCCTCGAAGCTGAACGAGCCTCCGCCGTCGAGCAGCTGACCGGTCGGCGACACGATGCGCATGTAGATGGTTTTCTCTCCCACGGGCGTGGAGTTGTTCTGCGGGATGGTAAAGCTCACCATCAGCTGTGTGGCCTTGGCCACCTTCTTTTCTTTCTTTCCTTTCTTGTTGAGCGGAGTGAGGCTGAGGCCGGTCACATTCAGTTTCTCGGCCAGCGTCATGCGCTCGCTGAGCACTTCGTTGCGGCGCGATGTCTCGGCCACCTGCGAGTTGAGCCGGGCGTTCTGCGACTTTATCTCCTGGTTTTCGGAGCGCAGCGCCTCGTTCTCTTTGTTGAGCCGGTCGATTTCCTCCACATAGTGGCGGAGCAACGCGCGCAGGGTCTCTATCTCGCTTTTCAGCTTGGCGATTTCGGCCGAGCTCTTGCGCTTTTCGCTCTTAAGCTCGTTCTGCAGCTGCTCCACCTGCAGGCGGGCGGCCTCGTATTTTTCGGCAAGGGCGCGCTTCACGGAGTCGTCCTGGATGAGCTGGCGCGAGTTTTCGAACTGGGCGAACTCCCGGTTCAGGTCCTCATAGTCCTGCTCGAGCTGCATCTGCTCCATGTCGAGCTGCTGTTGCTCGAGCCTGGCCTGCAGCTCTTCCATCTCTTTGTTGTGCGACGATGCGTCGTAGGCCATCCATCCGCCCACGCCGAGCGCAACGACAGCCAATGCAATCACGGCATACAGCGCTATTTTGTTGCTTTTGCCGCGTGGCTTGCGCACCTGCACCTCGTCTATCTCGAATCCTTCGAAATCGTGATTATCTTTGTTCATCGTATATGATTCTATACTTGTGTTCAGTCTGCAAAATTAGCCAATCTCTTTCTATGAAACAAATTTTGGTGAATTTTTACCCTTTATGGGCCGTGATATTCAAAAAAAGCACTAAATTTGCACCGTAAAACAACATCAATAATCAATTTCCTAACATCAACCACTATGGCTTACGTAATCACTGACATCTGCGTGGCTTGCGGCACCTGCCTGCCCGTTTGCCCCGTTGAGGCTATCTCCGAAGGCGAAATCTACCACATCGATCCCGACACCTGCATCGAATGCGGTTCCTGCGCAGAAGTTTGCCCCACCGGTGCCATCAATCCCCCGGCATAAGGCTCTCAAGCAGCAATATAACAAAAGCCACGGCGCAAGCCGTGGCTTTTGTTGTTTGCGGCTATCGCAGAAAGCGCTGCGCAAGCCCCTCGTAGGCGTCGATGCGGCGGTCGCGTAGGAACGGCCACCAGCGCCGCACCTGCTCGCTGCGGGCCATGTCGATGTCGACGCACACTTCGGCTTCGGCGTCCTTCGGCGCGCGGTACAGCAGTTCGCCCTGGGGGCCGGCCACAAAGCTCGAGCCCCAGAACTGTATGCCACGCGTGGCGCCCGACGGGTCGGGCTCATGCCCCGTGCGGTTCACCGTCACCACGGGCAGGCCGTTGGCCACGGCATGGCCGCGCTGCACCGTCGTCCATGCCTCGCGCTGTCGCTCTTGCTCCTCGGGCGTGTCGCTGCTTTCGTAGCCGATGGCCGTGGGATAGATCAATAGTTCGGCGCCATGGAGTGCCATCAGGCGGGCTGCCTCCGGATACCACTGGTCCCAGCACACGAGCACGCCAAGGCGTCCGACCGATGTGTCGATGGGGCGGAAGCCCAGGTCGCCGGGAGTGAAATAGAATTTCTCATAATAGGCCGGGTCGTCGGGGATGTGCATCTTGCGGTACATGCCGGCCACGCTGCCGTCGGTCTCAAACACTACGGCTGTGTTGTGGTACAGCCCGGCGGCGCGGCGTTCGAAAAGCGAAGTCACCATCACCACGCCCAGCTCGCGCGCCAGCGCCGAATAGAAGTCGGTGGGGCCTCCTGTGCCGGGGCGCAGGTCGGCGGCCAGGTCGCACAAGTCCACGCTTTCCGTCTGGCAGAAGTAAAGCGAGTCGTGCAGCTCGCGGTTCACGATCAGGCGCGCGCCGTCGGCGGCAAGGCGTCGTGCGGCGTCGGCGATGCGGCGCCGGTTGTCGGCGGCATCGGCGCTGTTGCTCTGCTGTATTATTCCTGTTCTCAGTATGTTGCTCATTCCGTTTGGGCTTGTTTGAAGATGGCGGTCACACCGGCGTGGGGTGTGACCTTACAATTTTATTGCTTGCGGTGGAAACTGCATGGTGGCGCAGTGCAGCGAGCCATGCTGTCTGATGAGCGCCGAGCAGTCCACCGGCACTATCTCGTAGCCGTCGAAAGCCACGCGCATGGTGTCGCATGCCAGGCGGTCGTTGCGTTCTTGGCCGTACACGGGCATCAGCACGGCGCCGTTGAGCGGCAGGAAGTTGGCGTAGGTCGCGGGCAGGCGCTCGCCGTCTTCGTCGTACACTGCATCGGGCAGCGGCAGCTCCACCATGTTGTATGGCTTGCCGTCGGCCGTGCGCAGCTGCTCTATCTGCCGCTTCATGGCCTGCAACTGTTCGAAATGCTCGTCGGCAGGGTCCTGGCAGCAGGTATAGATTATGGTGTCGTTCGGCGCCAGGCGTGCCAGCGTGTCGACGTGGCTGTCGGTGTCGTCGCCGGCCAGCGCGCCGTAGTCGAGCCACAACACGCGTTCGGCGCCGAGCGTCCGGCGCAGTTCTTCCTCTATTTCGTTGCGGGCGAGATCGCCGTTGCGGTTGGCCGACATAAGGCAGGCCGACGTCGTCAGCAGTGTGCCTCGGCCGTCGCTGTCGATGCTGCCGCCTTCAAGCACGAAGCCCAGCCGGTTGTCGTAGCGTCCGTGCAGCACACCGCCGCGTGCGAGCTCGCGCGTGGCCATGTTGTCGTGGCATGCCGCGAACTTCAGCCCCCATCCGTTGAAGCAGAAGTCGTGCAGTTCGGCGGCGCCTCCGGCATCGACGGTCGTTATCGCGCCATAGTCGCGCGTCCAGGTGTCGTTGGTTTCCATGCGCACGAAGTGCACCCGTTCTGCGTCGATGCCGGACAGCGCCTCGCGGGCGCTGTCGAGCTCGGGGCCGATAACGATGAGCAGCGCTCTCTCGGCAATGGCGTGTGCCAGGCGAGTGTAGCATCGGCGCACCTCCGGCAGCATGCCGGCCCAGTCGGTGTCCTCGTGGGGCCACGCAATCAACACGGCGCCCTGCGCCTCCCATTCTGCCGGCAGGCGCCGTTTTTCATTCGTCGTCATATTCGCTCAGAGTGTCCCACTTGCTGTCCTGCGATTCCATGTATTCGTCGCAAAAGTCTGCAAAGCCGTTGCGTTCGGAGCTGCCGTTCTCATGACACCACTCTCTGTACAATGCATGCAGTTCGGCGTCGTCGGCGATGGTGCGCTTGAACTCGGCTTCCGCCATGTCTATGCTGCCGGTCTGTTCAAGCAGCTGCACGAAGTACTCCGTGATGTCGAAGATATCATCCATATGCCGCCAAATGTAAGCATTTTATGGCAAGCGGGCGCAATAAGTATAGTTATTTATAGTTAAAATCCGCATTCCGCTTGCGCGGAACGCGGATTTTGTATCTTTGCGTCGTGTCTGCCTTATTCGGCAACGACTTCGAAGGGGATTTCCACGCTCACTTCCTTGTGCAGGTTGATGGTGGCGGTGTAGCTGCCCACTTCCTTGACGGCCTTCTTCAGCTCGATGGCCTTGCGGTCGATGTTGTGGCCTTCCTTCTCGAGGGCTTCGGCGATCTGGATGGCGTTCACCGAACCGAAGATGGTGCCGGTGGCGCTGGTCTTGGCGCCGATGGTGAGGCTTACGCCCTCCAGGCTTGCGGCCAGGGCTTCGGCGTCGGCCTTGATTTTGGCCAGTTTGTGTGCGCGCTGACGCTGGTTCTCGGCCAGCACCTTGAGTGCCGAAGGAGTGGCGACAACGGCTTTGCCTGTGGGGATCAGATAGTTGCGGCCGTATCCGTCTTTTACTTCCACGACGTCGTCCTTGTATCCAAGGCCCTGTACGTCTTCTTTCAGAATAATCTTCATAGGGAATCCTTTAGCTGCGGGTTATTTCATCAGGTCGGTTACGTAGGGCAGAAGAGCCAGGTGGCGGGCACGCTTTACGGCCTGGGCCACACGACGCTGGAATTTCAGCGAAGTGCCGGTGATGCGGCGGGGAAGAATCTTACCCTGCTCGTTGAGGAACTTCTTCAGGAATTCGGGATCCTTGTAGTCGACGTACTTGATGCCGCTGCGTTTGAAACGGCAGTATTTCTTTTTCTTCACGTCTACGCTCATGGGAGTGAGGTAGCGGATTTCGCTCTGTGCTTGTGCCATGATTTAGTCCTCCTTATGCTTCTGTGTTGGCGGTTTCGGGTTTCTGGGCCTTCAGGTTGCGGCGCTTTGCAGCGTATTCGGCGGCGTACTTGTCCTGACGGAAAGTGAGGAAGCGGAGCACGCGCTCGTCGCGACGATAGGCGGTTTCGAGTTTCTTGACGAGGTCGGTGGCGCCGTCGAACTCGAGGAAGCAATAGAAGCCGGTGGACTTCTTCTGGATGGGATAAGCCAGCTTGCGCAGGCCCCATTCTTCAGTGTTCACAATCGTGGCGCCGTTCTCGGCGAGCAGATTGCTGAACTTTTCTACCGCTTCCTTCATCTGAACATCAGACAAAACGGGAGTTAAAATGAAAACGGTTTCGTAAAGCATTGGTTTACTTTATGTTGGTTGATAATTTAGTTCTGGCTCTTAAAAGCCGACTGCAAAGTTAGGCATTTTTGCCGAATTACGCAACTTTTTGAGCCGCAATTGTTTTTTTGCAGGCGAAATATCCAGAAAATCCGGAAAAATCCACAAACCTCAGTTCAGCACCACGCCCGCAAAGCCGTCGACCGGAACAGTGTAGGCACGGGCAAACTGCCGCAGACGCGCGAGTGTCGCCGCGCGGGGCGCATTTCGTTTTGCCGGCATGGAGGTGGGAGTGTGTGAAGATGCTGATACGCTTGGAGTAGAGATTTTGCTCATAGGCAATCTGGTATGAATGGGTTGACACTTCAATAACGCTTCGTCGCCCTGTTTATTGTAGTTAAAACTGTTAATTTTAATAATCAATATTGTGTTATTGAACATAAATTTGTACTTTTGCATTCGGAACATGGCCAGTGCGGCCCCACCGGTTTCCATCGCAACCCTATTATTAACTGCATAACACTCATCTGCCTATAGCACACATCTACTCTAAACCAATTAAACCAAGAATAGAATGCTATCATTTAAGACGTTGACCGACGATCAGCTGGTCGCATCTTACGCACAAGGCAACAACGAGGCTTTTGACGAACTGCTGGCGCGCCACCAGACGCGCATATACAATTATATACTCATGATGGTGAAGGACGAGGACGTGGCCAACGACGTCTTCCAGGACACCTTTGCCAAAGTGGTCACCACAGTCAAGCAGGGACGCTACACCGAGAGCGGGCGTTTCGCCGCCTGGCTCACGCGCATCGCCCGAAACCTCATCATTGACGTCTTCCGCCAGGAAAAAAGCCAGGCGAAGGTGTCGACCGACGATTCCGACTTCGATGTGCTCAACCGCCGCGAGCTCAGCGACGGCACCATCGAGGACGAGATGGTCGACATCCAGATCCGCGACGACGTGCGTGCCCTGCTGCGCCGCCTTCCCGCCAATCAGCGCGAGGTGCTTGTGATGCGCTACTATCGCAATCTCAGCTTCAAGGAAATCGCTGCCACCACCGGTGTCAGCATCAACACCGCGCTCGGACGCGTGCGCTATGCCATCCTCAACATGCGTCGCATGGCCTCCGAGCACAATATCGAACTGACTAAATAGGGCACTATCGCCTGTTTATGGAACAATTCACTCGCTTCATAACCTCCGTGGCCGATGTTCTCGGCGGCTATCCGCTGTTCATCCTGCTCATAGGCGGAGGTCTGTATCTCTTCATCGCCTCGGGGGCGGTGTCGCTCCGTCGCCTGCCGGCGGCTGTGCGCGAGCTGCGCCGCAAAGGCGACGACTCGCAGGGGCAGATTTCGTCTGTCCAGGCCCTTGCGTCCACCATAGGCGCCACCGTCGGGCTCGGCAGCATTGCCGGCGTGGCCATAGCCCTCGTGCTCGGCGGCCCGGGAGCCATCTTCTGGATGTGGGTAAGCGCCGTCGTGGGCATGTGCACCAAGTACCACGAAGGCGTGCTCACTACCATGTTCAAGGGCACCGACGACCGCGGCATCCCCCAGGGGGGCACAATGCACATCATCGAGCGCGGCCTCGGCCCCAGGTGGAAGCCGCTCGCCGTGTTCTTCGCCGTGGCGGGTCTCTTCGGCACGCTCTGCATCATTAACGCCAATCAGCTCACGGAAGCCTTCATGAGCACATTCTCCACCCCGGCGAGCATCGAGGCCAACGGTCTGCTCTCCACCGTGGGCGGCGCTCTCGGTCTGCCCAACGCGCAGGCCTACAAGCTGCTGTTCGGCTCTGCCGTGTGTGCCATCGTGGCCGTCGTCATCTACGGCGGCATCGGCCGCATAGCCCGCGTGGCGTCCATCCTTGTCCCCTTCATGGTGGGCCTTTATTTTGTGATGGTGCTGTACATCATTGTCGCCAACATCCACGGCGTGCCTGCCGTCGTAGGCCGCATATTCTCCGAAGCCTTCAATCTCCGTGCCGGCTTCGGCGCCTTTGTGGGCATTGCCATAGTCGGCGCCCGCCGTGCCGCGCTCGTCAACGACGCCGGCATCGGCACCGCCACGCTCATGCACGGGGCCTCCCGCAATCAGACCCCCGTGCGCGAAGGTCTCATCGCCATGCTCGGCCCCAGCATCGACAGCGGTCTTGTGTGCACACTCACGGCCGTCGCCATCCTGCTCTGCGGCGACATCGACGTCGAAGGCGTGCAGGGCCTCCAGGTGGCCGTCGGCGCCTTCAGCCGCGCCATCCCCGGAGGCCAGTATCTGCTCATGCTCGTGGTGGCGTGCTTTGCGCTCTCTTCCATGTTCAGCTACTCGTTCTACGGCACCACCTGCGCGCGCTATCTCTTCGGCACCCGCGTCGGCGGCTGGTATCGCCTCGTGTTCATACTCTCCATGGTGGTCTTCGCCATGATTCCGCTTGAGGCGGCCGTGGGCGTGTGCGACCTTTTCTACGCCCTCATGGCCTTCGCCACCATGACCACCGTGCTCTTGCTCAGCGGCCATGTGCGCCGTGCCACCCGCGAGTATTTCTCCAAGAACAAAAAATAACGCATTATGCTCAACTATATCGTCTGGAACGTCAATCCCGAAATCATCACATGGCCGGTGACCATACGCTGGTACGGTCTCATGTTTGCCATCGGGTTCTGGATAGGCTTCAACATCGTGGCGCGCATGTTCCGCCGCGAGGGAGCGCCCGAGAAGTGGATGGGCTCGCTGCTCATCTATGTGGCCGTGGCCACTGTTGTGGGTGCCCGTCTCGGACATGTGTTCTTCTATCAGTGGGACTACTATTCTCAGCACCCCCTCAAGATCCTCGCCACATGGGAAGGCGGCCTTGCCAGCCATGGCGGCGCCATCGGCATCATCATCGCCATCCTGCTCTACAGCCGCTTCGTCACCCGCCGCAGCCCGCTCTGGACTTTCGACCGCCTCACCGTGGCCATAGCCCTCGTGGGCGGGCTCATCCGCATCGGCAACCTCATGAACAGCGAGATTTTCGGCCATGCCACCACGCTCCCCTGGGGATTCATGTTTCCCCGATCGCAGGAGTGGCATGTGTTCTACGAAGGCGTAGCCTGCCATCCCACCCAGCTCTACGAGGCTCTGGCCTATTTCATTATCTTCGGTCTCATGATTTGGATGTACTGGCGCCGCAATGCCGGCGAGCGTCCGGGACTTCTTTTCGGCACCTTCCTCACGGGTGTCTTCGGATTCCGGTTCTTCGTTGAGTTCATAAAGAACCCGCAAGTTGCCTTCGAAGCCAATATGACGCTCGACATGGGCCAGTGGCTCAGCATCCCGTTTGTGTTGCTCGGTGTGTTTCTGATAGTTCGCTCCATGCGGCGCCCGCCGGTGCGTATCGACTATCCCGACCGATGGGCCGACGAGCCGAAAAAAAAGTGATGTTTTTCGGCAGACATATGCTGTTTTTACAAATTTTTGCATTATATTTGCAAGCGTAAACGCTAACCACAAAACCTTTTTCTTACAATGGCAAACGAAAACATCCAGATGGGTCCTCAGACGATGAATTTCGTCGACTCCATCAAAGCCTGCCTCGGCAAGTATGTTGACTTCAATGGCCGCGCATCGCGCGCCGAGTTCTGGTGGTTCTTCCTCTTCACCTTTATCATCGGTCTCATTCCCGTGGTCAACTTCCTGAGCATCCTTCTCATCGTGCCTTATCTCGCCGTCAGCTGGCGCCGCATGCACGACATAGGCAAGGGCGGCGGCTGGTGGTTTATCAACTTCATCCCCCTCGTAGGCTTCATCTGGTTCATCGTCCTCGCTGCCAAGCAGGGCGAGGCAGGCGCCAACCGCTTCGGCGACGCTCCTGTAAAATAAGAGCCTGTTTTCAGCAAAATAAAAGAGGCTGCGCCACTCGGCGCAGCCTCTTTCTCATATCTTGCGCGGCCTTGGAAATCAGCGCTCGGCGCGCATGGGGTTGTGGAGGAAATCGTCGTAAGCAAGGCGGATGCCGTCGGGCAGTTCGGTCTTGTAGGTCCATCCCAGGGCGGCGGCCTTGCTCACGTCGAGGAGCTTGCGCGGCGTGCCGTTGGGGCGCGTCGTGTCCCACAGGATTTCGCCTTCGTAGCCGACGATTGAGGCCACGAGCTCGGTGAGCTCCCTGATGGTCTGCTCCTTTCCGGTGCCGGCGTTCACAGTCTCATTGCCGCTGTAGTTGTTCATGAGGAACACGCACAGGTTGGCCAGGTCGTCCACATAGAGGAACTCGCGCAGCGGACTGCCGTCGCCCCAGCACGTCACCGATGTCAGACCGGCCTCCTTGGCTTCGTGGAAGCGGCGGATGAGCGCGGGCAGCACATGGCTGTGCTCGGGGTGGTAGTTGTCGTTGGGGCCGTAGAGATTGGTGGGCATCACGGAGATATAGTCAGTGCCGTACTGCCGGTTGAGATACTCGCAATACTTCAGGCCGCTGATTTTGGCCAGCGCGTAGGCCTCGTTGGTCTTTTCAAGTTCCGAGGTGAGCAGACAGCTCTCGGGCATGGGCTGAGGGGCCATGCGGGGGTAGATGCACGACGAGCCCAGAAACTCGAGTTTCTTGCAGCCGTTGCGCCATGCGGCGTTGATGACGTTCATCTCCAGCATCATGTTGTCGTACATGAAGTCGGCCAGCGCCGACTGGTTGGCGATGATGCCGCCTACCTTTGCTGCGGCGAGGAAAACGTACTCCGGCCGCTCTGCGGCGAAGAAGTCGTTGACGGCCTGCTGGTTGATGAGGTCGAGTTCTTTGTGGGTGCGGGTGATTATGTTGGTATATCCCTGCCGCCGGAGTTCGCGGACGATTGCCGAGCCCACCATTCCGCGGTGGCCGGCCACATAAATTTTAGAATTAAGTTCCATTTCTGTTAAAACAGCTTCTTAGAATCCGCGTCGGCGGATTTTCACGGGTATCATTTCTTCAGTGATTTCTGCGTCGTCGGGCAACACCAGCGCAAGATGGCCTCCGCCGCCCGCTCCGAGCATCTTCCACGCCAGGGCGCGGTTGCGGTAGCGATTGATGTAGTCGCCTACGCCCGGTTGCATCATGGCCGGGAACATGGCCACCTGCGCGTCGAACGAGTCGCCGAACGCGCGGGCGAACGCGTCGAGGTCGCGCTCCATGATGGCGTTCCAGCAACGCTCTGCCGCGTCGGTGAGGGCGCGCACCTTGGTGGGGGTGATGTCCTTGCCTTCCACCACCGAGCAGCCGGGCCGGCGCGGAAACATCGCCACGAGCACGATGTGGCTCTCAAGCCACGAGAGCACGGCCTCGTCGTGGCAGCTTTCTATGCGTGCCGGCCAGTAGCGGCCGTCGTAGAAGTGGCGGGTCAGGCCCGACATGCATATGCCTATGGCATCCTGGGCGCCGCTCACATGCCCCTTGTTCTCCGGGTCGTTCTCGAAGCAGAAAAGCAGCCTGGCGAGCATTTCCTCGTTGTAGTCGGGCAGCTCGTACGGCCATATCTTGCGCGCGGCGTTGCGCGTCGAGGTCGACATTCCGCCGCGTTCCATGAACTCCACCGTGGGTTCTATCGACATCGTCAGTGCCCAGCCTGCGCCGTGTTCCGACACATAGGGCTGGTCTATCCACGTGCCGGCGAGGTCGACGCGGTAGGGCAGATGCGACTTCACGCCGGTGCGCAGCGACGTCGTGGAGCGGGCTTCCAGGCCTGCGTCGGGCACGCGTTCGAGCTCCACATATTCTATGCCGCGCTCGGCGCAGAGCCGGCGCTTCTGCTCGCTGCCGCCGTCGCTGTTCACCACGAACACGTCGGGGCGCACGCGGTCGAGCGTGTCCAGGAAGTCGAGCATGCCGCTGCCTGCGTTGATGTAGGCGTCGGTGACGTAGCGCACGGCCTTCACCATGTACAGGCGCTCTTTTTCGGAGTAGACCGTCTTGCGGTGCTTTAGCTCCTCGATGGTGCGGTCAGATCCGATGCCCACGTACAGGTCGCCGTAGCGAGCCGCCTCCTTGAAAAAGGCCACATGACCCGAGTGGAGCATGTCGTAGCAGCCGGAAACGAAAACTTTTTTTGCCATTATCTTGTCATGATTTTGAGGGCATTGCCAACTTCATTATGCACACTCATTGACACAAATTAAAAATTAGTTATGCATCATCCTCCCGGCCTCGCCGCGTATGATGCCCGTCGCATAGACGAGCACCACGGCGAAGCATATGAGGGGAACCCAGAATGAGGCTCCTATGCCGCATGCGTCGGACACCATGGCCTGGACGGGCGTTATGAGCGCGCCGCCAAGGATGGCCATGATGAGGCCCGAGGCCGCCAGTTTGGCATCGTCGCCGCCGATGCCGTCGAGGGCTATGCCGTAGATGGTGGGAAACATCAGCGACATGCAGGCCGAGATGCCCACAAGGGCGAATATCGACGCCCGGCCGTCGGCGAATATCACGGCGAGCGTGCAGCCTATGGCCGCCACCGATGCCACGGCCAGCAACAGCACGGGGCGCACATAGCCCATGAGCCATGTGAAGACGAAGCGGAAGGCTGTGAATGCCACAATGGAGTATAGAAACACCATCGAGGCATCCCTCTCAAGCACGTCGAGACGGCTCATCGCGAGGCGGATGGTGAACGACCACACGCCTGTCTGCACGCCAACGTAGAAGAACTGTGCCGTCACGCCATAACGCCAGCGGCGGTTGTGCCACAGACGGCGGAACGTGTCGGCGATGCGGAAGGTGCCGCTGTCGCGGTCGGCCGGCATGCGCACGAGGGCTATCGCTGCCAATAGCGCGAGCAGCAGGGTGCCTATCAGCATGTAGGTGCCGGACACGGCGCCCAGCTCGTGGGCCTGCACTTCGGCCAGGGCCTCCGCTCCCATGCCGGCTCGCTCTGCGGCGTCGGCGGCATGCAGCTCCGAGAGGATGAAGTGGCGGCTCAGCAGAATGCCGCAGATGGCCCCCAGGGGGTTGAGCGTCTGCGCGATGTTCAGTCTGCGCGTGGCCGTGGCGGGGTCGCCCATCGACAGGATGTACGGGTTGGCTGTTGTCTCCAGCACGGCGCATCCTCCCGCCATCACATAGATGGCGAAGAGGAAAAAGCCGTACGATGCCGCCTGTCCGGCGGGGTAGAACAGCATGGTGCCCGCGGCGTATAGTGCAAGGCCCAGCAGTATGCCGGCTTTATAGCTGCGCCGGCTGATGAATACGGCTGCCGGCAACGCGAAGCAGAAGTAGGCTCCGTAGAATGCAAACTGCACGAGCGATGTCTGCAGGTCGCTCATAGACATGATGCGGCGGAAGGCCGCCAGCAGCGTGTCGTTCATGTTGTTGGCCACGCCCCACAGCAGAAACAGCAGCGAGACGAGCACGAAAGGTAGGCGCCCGTTGCGGCGCGTTGCGGCTTGCACGGATTGATGTTATTTTACGATGCCTTTTTCAAGATATTCGGCGAGATTCATCTTCACCTGCTCGCCGGCGCGCTCTACGGCCACCTTGGCCATGTCTGCGTCCACCATGAGGTTGACGAGCTGCTCGAACGAGGTCTTTTTGGCAGGATCCCAGCCCAGCTTGGTGCAGGCCTTGGTGGGGTCTCCCCAGAGGTTGACAACGTCGGTGGGGCGGTAGAAGTCGGGCGACACTTCAATCACCACTTTGCCGGTGGCTTTGTCGATGCCTTTCTCATGCTCGCCTTCGCCTTCGAAGCGCAGCTCTATGCCGGCGCGGCGGAATGCGAGTTCGCAGAACTCGCGCACGGAGTGTTGCCGGCCGGTGGCAATCACGAAATCCTCGGGTTTGTCCTGCTGCAGAATCAGCCACATGCACTCCACATAGTCCTTGGCATAGCCCCAGTCGCGCAGCGACGACAGATTGCCGAGAAGCAGCTTGTCCTGCTTGCCTTGTGCGATGCGGGCGGCGGCGAGGGTGATTTTGCGGGTCACGAATGTTTCGCCGCGACGTTCCGACTCGTGGTTGAAGAGGATACCCGAGCATGCATACATATTATAGGCTTCGCGGTATTCTTTCACTATCCAGAAGCCGTAAAGCTTGGCCACGGCGTAGGGCGAGTAGGGGTGGAAAGGCGTGTTTTCGTTCTGCGGCACCTCCTCCACTTTGCCGTACAGCTCCGATGTGGAGGCCTGGTAGAAGCGGCAGGTGTCGGCAAGACCACACTGGCGGATGCCCTCGAGCAGGCGCAGCACGCCGGTGGCATCTACGTCGGCGGTGAATTCGGGCGAGTCGAAGCTCACCTGCACATGGCTCTGCGCGGCGAGGTTGTACACCTCGTCGGGGCGCACCTTGTTCAGCACCTGGATTATGGACATGGAGTCGCCGAGATCGGCGTAGTGAAGATGGAAATTTGCATGGCCTTCAAGATGTGCTATACGCTCGCGGAAGTCTACCGACGAACGACGTATTGTTCCATGGACGTCGTAACCCTTCTCAAGAAGGAACTCAGCTAGAAAAGAGCCATCCTGGCCTGTGATGCCTGTGATAAGTGCAGTCTTCATAAAATACCAAATTGTATAACTGATGTGATTACTTTTTTTACCTTAAAGGTCGTTTCAGGGCGCAAAGTTACAAAAAAATCACAAACGTGTCAAATGAGTATGGAATAATGTTTTACACTCCTTTTGTACGATTTGTTTTTATGGCGCTGAATGCGCGTCTCACCGAGGGAAAACCACTGTGAAGCGGGTGCGGCCGTCGGCGTCGGTGCGCAGCGAGTAGCCGCAATGGTGCTTGTTGAGAATGTCGCTCACGAACAGCAGTCCGAGCCCGCGTCCGGAGGCCTTCGACGAGAAGAAAGGGGTGAAGATTTTTTCCTGCATGTCGGCGTCTATACCGGGGCCGTTGTCCTCTACGACAAAACCCGCAGGCGACACCGTGCCGCGCACCGAGATTTCTCCGCCGCGCTCGCCGATGCTTTCCACTGCGTTCTTCACAAGGTTGATGAGCACCTGCTCCATCAGCACCGTGTCGGCCATCACCGTTGCCTCGACAGCCTGCGGCTCTACGTGCAGGGCTATGCCGCGGCCTGCACACATGCTTTCGAGCACTCGCCGCGTGTCGGCCAGGAAAGTGTTCAGCTCGGTGCGCTGCAGCTTCGCCTCGGGAATCTTCACCACGCTGGCAAACGAGGTGATGAACTCGCTCATCATCATGCATCTATGGCGGCAGGCATCAAGTGCCTCGGCTATGTCGGGGTCGCCGATGCATCCGGCTGCGGTGTCGAGAATCGAGTTGACACTGGCCATGGAGTTGTTCACTTCATGCGCCATCATGCGTATCACTTTCTCATAGGCCGTGCGTTCGGCGCGCATCACTTCGTCGGTCAGCCGTTCCACGAGCATGAACGGGTGGGAGAACCCCTGGTCCATATACGACAGCCGCGCGCAGCGATACACCATCGCGTTGTTCAGGCGCAAAGTGCGTGTCTCGTTCGTGCTCAGTGCGCCGAGAGCCTGCGCCAGCTGTCCCTCCATCTCGCCGACGCACCTCCCCGTGGCCGCGTCGCGTTCTGTGCCGAGCATCTCGGCGGCAGCCTTGTTGAGCATGCCGATGCGGTCGTGGCGGTCGAGCACGATCACGCCCATCGGCGATTCGTTTATCAGCAGGTCGAGAAAATGGTTTTGCTCGCGGATGCGCAGCCGCTCGGTTTTCAGCCGCCCCATCATTTCGTTGAACATCCCCACGATGCGGTCGGCATCGGGCTGTCCCACAGGCGCCAGCCGCGTGCTGAAATCCTGCTCGCGCAGCAGGTTTATGCCGTTGGCAATAGTCCCTATGGGCTTCACCATGCGCGAGTAGAACAGCCACAGCAGCAACAGCGCGAGCACGAGCACGCCTTGTGCCGCGTAGAACGCTCTCGTGCCGTTTTCGCGGCTGATCACCACAAGCCACACGGCCGCACCCACAAGGAGCGCGGCGGCGACAGTGATGGGGAGCAGTGACAGCGCGCGTCGCCTCATGATTCTATCGTATATGATATTTTTCCATGCGCCTGTACAGCGACTGCCGCGTGATGCCCAGCATGGCCGCAGCCTGGCTCAGATTGCCTGCCGAGCGTCGCAGAGCGTCCTCCACGGCCGCGCGCTCCATGCCTTCGAGGCCGTGTGTGGCAGCCGTAGCCGCCGACACCGCCGCGGGCGTCAGCGCCGCCGCAGCCTCCACGTCGGCCGCATGCAGTATTGATTTGCCCGAAATCAGTATGGTGCGCTCCACCAGATTTTTAAGCTCGCGGATGTTGCCGGGGTAGGGGAGCCCGCGCAGGCTCGCCATCGCGTCCGGAGCAATTTCCGGCATCTCCATGCCGTTGGCGCGGCAGAATCCGGCGGCGAAATGCCGTGCCAGCGCGGGGATGTCGCCCGGACGCTCGCGCAGCGGCGGCAGCGTCACCGTTATAAGGTTTATGCGGTAGAACAGATCCTCGCGGAAGCGCCCGTCGGCCACCATCGCCGGCAGGTCGGCGTTTGTGGCGCACACCACGCGTATGTCCACATGCCGCGTGCGGCTGTCGCCAAGCATCTCGAAACTGTGCTCCTGCAGCACGCGCAGCAGCTTCACCTGCGAGTTGGCGTCAAGCTCGCCTATCTCGTCGAGGAAAATGGTGCCCTTGTCGGCCACGGCGAAGCGTCCCTCCCTGTCGGCAGTGGCGCCGGTGAACGCTCCCTTGCGGTGGCCGAACATCTCGCTCTCGAACAGCGACCGCGATATTCCGCCCATGTTCACCTTCACGAACGGCGCCCCGCGCCTCCGGCTGTTGGCGTGCAGCGTCTCCGCTATCAGCTCCTTGCCCGTGCCGTTCTCGCCCATGATGAGCAGCGGCGCGTCCGTCGCGGCCACGCGCCGCACCGTGTCGAGCACATGCAGCAGAGCCGGGCTCTCGCCGATGATGCGCGAGCGGTCAAAGTCGCCCTCGCCCTCGCGCTTGCCGCCGCTCAGCTCGAGCGCAGTCGCAACGCGCTGCAGCAGCGCCGCGTTGTCCCACGGCTTGGTGATAAAGTCGAACGCGCCCGCCCTTACGCCCTCCACGGCCAGCGGGATGCTGCCCCACGCCGTGATGAGTATCACCGGCGTCTCCGGGCGGAACACCTTCACTTGCCGCAGCAGCGTCAGGCCCTCGTCGCCCGACGTGGCCCGCGAAAAGTTCATGTCGAGCATCACGAGCCGTGGAGCCGTCGACCGCACCGTGTCGATCACCTCCGCAGGCGTCGCCACGGCCTTCACCTCGTAGCTTGCCTTGCGCAGCAGCATCGAGAGCGAGAGCCGTATGGCATTGTCGTCGTCCGCTATCAGTATCATAGTGCAAAAGTACTAATAATAGTCCGTATGTCCTAATCTTTAACAATCCTCTCGATATCGGCGTCGATGCCCGTGCCCGCGGCGTAGTCCCACAGCGTCAGGCTCCGCAGCTGATAGTAGTAATACCAGTATTGGAACAGCTGGTTCACATATGCCTGCCGGCTCTCGTCCTTGCGGCTCTGCGAGTCGTTCAGGTCGAGTGTCGATATTTTGCCTATCATGAACGTCTCCACGTTCGTGTGGTAGCGCTGCTGCGCTATCGTGTCCGATGCCGCCGCGATGTCGAGTTGCTGCTTCTGGTTGTTGAAACGCTCCACGAGCATGAAGATATCCTGCCGGAAGTTCATCTCCTCCTGGCGCAGACGGCTCGCCACCACCTCGCGGTTGCTCTCGGCCACCTTCACCTTGCCGCGCCGTTTGCCCCAGTCCACGATGGGTATCTTGAAACCCACCTCCACCACCTGGTTGTCCTTCAGCGGGTCGTACGCGCCGCGGAAGCGCTCCGCCGTGCCCGTGAAGCCCACCTGGGCAAACAGCGTCACCTCCCGCATGTCGCCCTTCGCCTTGGCCACCTCGTAGTCGGCTTCCAGCTGCCTGCGCCTGATGTTGCGGGCGAAAGAGTTGCGCTCCAGTGCGCGCTCCAGCACATCGCCGTACGCCACGTCGGCCTGCGGGATTCTCTCCGGAAGCAGCGGCACCAGCTCCACGCTCTCGTCCATGCCGAGGAACGACCGCAGCTGAAACATCGCCGACTTGTAGTCGCTCTCCGTGTCGGTCAGCGTCGACCGGGCCGTCAGCAGGTTCAGCTCCAGCTGCAGCAGGTCGTTCTCGCTGATCTGTCCCATCTGCCGTTTCGCCACCGCCACCGTGTGCAGCTTCTCCGCGTTGGCCATGTTCTGCCGCGCCGTGCCCAGGTTCTCCTTCGCCATCAGCAGCGAGAAGAAATAGTTCACAGCCTTCATCGCCACCTCTTCCGTCGCGCTCATGAAGGCCGCCTTCGCCTCGTCGTAGCGCACAGGCTCTATGCGCCTGCTCCATTTGGTGTGGTTGGTCCCGAAGATGGGCTGGTTCAGCGTCAGCGCCACAGGCACCGACATGAACCGGTCGCTCCCGCCGCCGCCCAGCTGCCGCATGTAGTCCAGCGACGTCGTCAGCGACAGTGTGCCGCCTGTCAGCCATATGCTCTGGTCGATGCTCACGTTGCCGCTCATTTCCAGCACGTTGTTGCGCACGAACGTGTATGCCCCGTTCTCCGTCTGATACGGCGAATAGTTCTTCCTGTACGACGGCAGCGTCGCCGCGAAGTTCACCTCCGGCAGCAGGTCGGCGCGAAACGTGCGGTACTCCCAGTAGGCCGTCTTGAGCTCGTTCAGCGCCACGGCGGCCTCCACGCTTCCCGTGCGCGCTATCGCTATCGTCTCGTCCAGCGAGATGTCGCGGCTCTGCGCGGCGCCCGTGAGGGCGGCCGCCGCGCAGACTGCCGCTATCCATGTCCGTGTCATTCGTCGCGCAGTGCTTCGGCAGGCGCGATGCGCATCGCACGGCTCGCGGGCACAGCTATGCCTGCCACTATCATTATGGCCATAAGCCCGTAGGCAATCCCGCCGCACAGCAGCACATGCGTCCACGAGAAATATCCGTGAGGCTCAAGATACGTGTTCAGCTCCAGGTGGGCCAGGTTCAGGTCTATCGCCAGCGCTATCGGCGTCATTATCGTCAGCAGCAGCAGACCCTCGCCCGTCAGCAGCCGGAAAATCTGCCGGCGGGTGGCGCCGCTCACCATCCTCACAGCCAGGTCCGGCACACGCTGCTGCGTGCGGAACCAGAACGTGCCCAACATCCCTAAGAAGATATTCACGAGCAGAAATGCCATGATAGTGAGCTGGTTGCGTTGCGCCGTGTGCTCGCTGCGCAGTATGTTGTCGCGCAGTCGGCTGAAAGGCTCGACGTTTGCCAGATAATAGTTGCCCACGCGGAATTGTGTCTCGGCATCGGCCATCAGCTTTTCCACTATGTCCTTGTCCATATTCTCGCGCACGCGGATTGTCCAGTCCTGCCAGAAGACATCCGGAATTACCACCGTTCTGTTCATCTGGCCTTGCTTATAGTCATGGTATCTCACGGGCTTGATTACGGCACCCACTGTCAGTGACCATAGGGTGTCTTCATATAGATAGACCCGTTTGCCAATGAATCCGCTCGGGTCCTTGATGCCGTGTTCTTCCAGAATATTCGCGCTTATCAGCGTTTTGCCTTGCCGCAGCATCTCTGCGAGCTCTTCCGGGGTTTCGCCGTTGAGGCCTTCGTAACGGAACACCCGCATGAAATCCGGCTGAACATAGCGGAATATGTTGTAGCCCGAAGCCTTCAGCGTGTCCACCGTTACGGCGCCGCCGCTGTTGCTTCCCGTGTAGGGGTGTGAGTTGGCGCTGACGCAGACGGCTTCGATTTCGGGGCGGCGCTCAAGCCGCTCCAGCAGCTGCTGCAGGTCTCTCACGGCAGCTTGCCCTTCGTCGTCGTACGGCACATATTCGGGGCTCGTTTCCGACACTTGGTCGAATGTCAGTTTATAGCAGTGCTCCACGTCGAAGCCCAGCGGACGCGACGATATCGTGTAGCTCGCCACCAGAAAATCGGTCACATACCACAGCACCACGCTCACAATCAACAGTTCCACGCACAGCCACACATTGCTGCGCCATTCGTTGCGAATCTGTTTTAATATCTTCTGACTCATCTTATTTCTTGTTTATAGCGTTCACGATGTTGGTCCTCGATGCTCTCCAGGCGGGCACGCCCGTGCTCAGCAGGTTCAGCACGAAGCAGAAGCCCAGCGCCCACGCGAAAGTCGACGGCTGCACAAGCATCTCCAGGCTCACCTTAGGCATTGTCAGCGTGTTGCTGTAGCCTTCGAGAAACAGCATGGTCGAGAACAGATAGGCGAAGCCCACACTCAGCGCCCAGCCTATCAGACCGGCCACCACCGTTATCATGAGGTTCTCGCCGAACAGCTGCATCAGCAGTGTGCTGCGCTTGCAGCCGAACGCCCTGCGCACTCCTATCTCCTCACGGCGCTGACGCATGCGGCTCTCAGTCATGCCGCTCAGATTTATCGCCGGCACGATCAGCAGTATAAGAAACACAATCAGCCTGTCGCGTCTGTAGGTCTTGAGGTCCGGCTCGACGTTGGCCCATTGGCCCACCAGGACTTCTTCTTTCGTGTAAGGCCGTCCGCGCGAGATGAACTGCCAGTTCGATTCCTTCACAGTCTTGTTGTATGCGCGCATGCGCCGGTCACACTCCTCGCGGATTGCGGCGAAATCGTCGCTGCTTTTAGCTAAGACTACGGCCGAAAACGACCCCATCAGATAACTGTTCCATGTGTTGTTTATAAGTGGCGTCGTGGTCAGCGGCACCCACACATGGGCGAAGCACTCTTCTGCCAGCGTCGACACGTCCCGCACCACGCCCGCCACAGTGTATGGCGAGTGGTTCAGCTGAAATTCCCGCCCGGCCGCGTCGGTGCTGCCGAACAGACGGCGCGCCGTCGACTCGTCGATCACAGCCACGTGTTGGGCCGCATCCACTGCCGTCTGGTCGTAAGGCTTGCCCGACAGGAAAGTGAAATCATACACGTTCCAGAACTCCCCGTCAGTCGTGAGCATGTCTGCGCTGACAGGGCGCCCGCCGGGCACCGTCATTGTCGCTACAGTCAGATAAGAAGCGAATATAGTGGAGCGTTCGGCTGTCTCCAGATTCCCGTACAGCTCTTTTGCACTTTCGTAGCTCATCGGACCGTTGCTCTGATACGGCGTGTTCTCTACAACGATAGAGGCATACTGCGCATACAGCATCCGCGGGCGGTTGCTCACAGGCGCGTACGGAGCCACCTTCACTTGCTGAAGCATCACCACCACCATTATCAGGAATATCGACAGCGCCGTGCCGGTGATGCCGACCACCGTCAGCATCCTCTGGCTCCGCAGCTGCGCCATCGCCTGTCTCATCATCTCTCTCATCTATATATGTTAGTTTAATTTATAGGCACAGTACGCCCGTAGGCCCTGTCCTCTATTTGATTTCTTATTTTCACTGTACCTGCCGTCCGTCGAAGAACCGCACTATGCGGTCCGTCATCCGTGCCTGCTCGTCGTTGTGCGTCACCATCACTATCGTGCGCCCGTCCTCCTTGTTCAGCTCATGCAGTAGCTGCATCACCTCCGCGCCCATGCGCGAATCCAGGTTGCCCGTTGGCTCGTCGGCCAGGATGATTTCGGGGTTGCCGACGATAGCGCGCGCAATCGCAACGCGCTGACACTGGCCGCCCGACAGCTGCGCCGGCCGGTGGTACATGCGGTGGCTCAGCCCGACGCGTTCCAGCACGGCCTTCGCCATGCGCGTGCGCTCGCTGCCCTTCACCCCGTGGCGATACAGCAGCGGCATCTCCACATTGTCAAGCACATTCAGCGACCCTATCAGGTGAAAGCTCTGAAACACAAAGCCCAGCTTCGAGTTGCGGAACGCCGACAGCGCGCTGTCGCTCATTCCCTCCGTCGTGGTGCCGTCGATCAGCACACGTCCCGTCGTTGGCGCGTCCAGCAGGCCCACGATGTTCAGCAGCGTCGACTTGCCGCAGCCCGACGGGCCCATGATGCTCACGAACTCACCCTTGTCGATGTCCACGTTCACGTTCTCGAGAGCAAGCGTCTCCACCTCGTCCGTGCGGTAAATCTTGCTCACCTCCTTCAGTTCAATTATTCCCATATTATAGTGTATTAATGTATATCATTTTTTGATTTTAAGCGAAGCCGATTCCTTGAACTCCTTCATGTCCGTCACCACCACGCGCTCGCCGGGCTCCAGGCCCGACACCACTTCCACATAGTCGTAGTTGCTCTCGCCCAGCTGAACCTTGCGGCGCACCACGCGCTCCTCGCCGTCAAACACAAACATATCGTACGTCCCCGCTCCCGTGTAGTACGACCCGTTGCCCACGCGCACCGCATCCTCTATCACGTCGCACAGCACATACACCTCCGTCTTCTGGCCCGAGCGAAGACGCTTGTGGCTGTCATTGTCGAGCCGCACGCTGAACGCAATCACACCGTTCCGCGACAGCGGCGTCACATTGCTTATCGTGCCGCGCAGCTGCTCGCTGCCGATTTTCACTATCGCAGGGTTGCCCACCGCCACACGGTCGCCGTACGCGTCTGCAATTTCCGCGTCAATCTTGAAATGGCTCAGATCCGACACAATCGCGATTTTCTCGCCTTCCGCCACCTTCTGTCCCACCTGGTCGTTCACAAACGTCAGCGTCGCCTTCCGCGGCGAGCGTATGCGCGCATCCTCAAGCGTGCGCCGCATCTCTCCGAGATTGCGGTCGCTTATTGTCAGCTCCAGATTCTTCACCTTCATGTCGGCCGCTGCCACCTGCCGCTCGTTGGCAAGCTGCTGACGCATCTGCTCCAGCTCCAGGCGCCCCGTGCGGTAGGCAAGTTCCACCTGCCTCACCTTGTCGCCCGTTCCCGAGCCGAGACTGTCGAGGTAGCGCTCGTTGCGCAGCTCCACCTCCAGGCGGTCCACCGTCATGGCCTTCACCTTTATCTGCATCTCCAGGTCGCTCAGCCGCGTCGAATTGTTGATGTTTTGCTGCTCCAGCATCTGGCGCTTCATCTCGATTTCATCCAGCAGCTTGTTCAGCTCCGTCTCCGTGCTCTGAAGGTCAAGGCGGAGTAGGGGAGTACCCGCCTCCACGCTGTCGCCCGACTTGCAGTACACCTCCATGATTCGCGTGCTTATCGGCGAATTGATAATCTCCTCAAAAGCCGGCACCACCTTGCCCGTAGCGTTGATAGTGCTCTCTATAGTGCCGCGGTCCACCGCCGACACCGTCAGATTCTTCAGCTGCACCGACTGGCGCATCATCATCGGAGCCACACACAGCACCAGCACCACGCCGGACGCCACAGCGCCGGCCGTCAGCATCTTGCGGCGCTTCCGCCGCGTTCTTTCCTCCTTGGGTATCTCTCTGTCCATAAAAAAATCAAAAATATCTGTCTATCTACCCACATTAACCGTGCCAAACTTCCAATCCGCTGATAATCAGCATGCGCTCGCCCTTGCGGCTGTCCGTATCCGTACACCTCTGTCCGCCCCGCTGGCCGATATTGCCTCCGCCCCGCACGGCAATCTCCCCACAAACGCGCCCGCCGTGCGCAAAACAAGTATCCCCATCCTCCGGCCTTGCCTAACTTTGCAGCATGAAACTGTCAGCCGCACATTCCTTCATCCGTTGGGACGGCCGCATGCTCACCCCCGCCCAGGAGCAGATCATCGACGCCCTCGAGCGGCAGCGATGCCGCCAGGGCC
>CAMWNB010000014.1 GCA_947175495.1 uncultured Porphyromonadaceae bacterium
ATACTACAGATTTGACGCTTAGACAACGTAACTTTATTTTAGAGAAATTTCCTGATTACCATCGCCCCGACGTTAACAAATATTGAGGAACGGGGTCTAAAAAAGGGAGCCACGATGCGTCGCGCGTCGTGGCTCCCGAATCTATGGAATATCTGTGAGAAACTTTACTTCACATATACTTTGACGGCCTTTGCGCCCTGACGCTTAACGTAGACGCCGGGGGTCAGATTGTCGCCGCTGACACGCATGCCGCTGAGGTTGTAGTACTCTACGGGAGCGTTTTCGTCTTCTACAACGGTGATTTCCTCAATGCCGGTGGAAGTCTTCTTGCTGTAGTTGACAGTGAGCTGGGGATAGAGGTCGGCAGCGGGGAAAGTGTAACCATTTCTGCTGGTTATGTCGGTAGCCTCTTTTGTTGCAAAGCGCATGGCATCGTTATGCTCACCTTCTTTGGCAAGAAGGAATGCGACGTTGCCGGAGGTGACGGAGCGTGCCGCACCAAGGCTGTTGATATAGTCAGTGAGGTCGATATAGCTTGTCCATGCTTCAGCGGTGCTATAAGCCTCGGTGATGCCGTCGTCGCCCATAGCTTTAGTGCCTTGGCCTTTTGCTTCGAAAGATGCGACGGGCTCGGAAGCAAGAGCTTCGGTCACATGTGCCTGCTCATTTGCAAAAGTGGTGTTCTCAACTACGCTGTTGCCATAGACGAAAAGATTCATGGGACGCGAACCCTTGTTCTGGCAGCAAACCAGACGGAGCACAGCACTGTTGAGGGTATAGTTGGTCTGGTCAAGTACTTCCGAAGGAAGTTTGAACTCGAGAAGGCCATAGAACTCCTGGCCGTCGGCTGTTGTCTTGATTTCCATGTTGCCGTTGCCGCCATAGTTGGTGGTGTTGTTTTTGCGAATCTGGGTGTCAGCGATTGTGCCAAGTACTTCTTCGCTCTGGTTGGCGTCCTCGACAAATACTACCTCAAGATAGGGAACGAGGTCTTCTGCACTGGCAACGAATTCGGGATAATTGGTGTTGGACAGACCGTTGTTTTCTTTCGAGTAAATGCAGTTCTGGTTTGTTACAGCAGCATTATCCACATCCTGCTGGCTGAAGATGAAGTTGACGCGCGTGCCACGGACAGTCTTGACATATTCGGTAACATCGATAGCGTTAGACCATGCTGCGAGATTGCGTTTGTCTTCGGTCAGACCGTTGTCAAAGGCAGCTTTGTTCCACTGGCCTGCGAGGTCGCCCACATAAAGGGGTTCAGTAGCAAACGCGGCTTCAATGTTGCCTGCCTCCTGCTTCCAACTTGCATTCTCGGCGAAATCGTTGGCATAGCCTTGAATTGTAACCTTAGAGCCTTTGAAGCGCTCGGTGACGAAATAAAGGGTGGCCTTGCTCACCTTCATGCCGGCGGGAAGATTGTATTCAAATCCAAGGAGGCCAACATAATCGTGATAGCCTATCAGCTGTTTTTCGTCGCCTTCGCCTTCATAGATGGCTTCCTTGCGGAATTCGAGTTTGTCGGCGGTGCCACGGGAGGTTTCGTTCTCGCTGCTGGAGCGCAGCCATGTGTCAGCCACATCGGCGAACTTTACGACTGTTGCCTCCTGCTGGGCGAAGGCAGAGCCGGTGGCGAGCAGCGCGAAGGCTGCTGCTGTGAGTAGATTTTTGATCATAATTGGTATGAGATTTTTGTTGGTTTTGATAGTTAATTCGCGCGGCGCGTGGCTACTACTCAACGGGGTAGTGATTTTTTTTGTATTTTTTTTGAGTGATGCTCAAAAAAAGTCCCCCGGCGCGGGCCGGGGGACAGAAGTCAATCATAAGGCTGAGATTATTCGGCGGGGCGATAGTGCATGAGAGTGGAGAATCCGAGCTGGTCGAAGCCGCCGGAGTTGCCTCCGTAGTGGCCGCCACCGCCGTCGGCGCGGAACTGCTCGGCAATTTCCTTGACGTATTTGCCGGGAATGTTGTGGCTGTTGCAGTAGCCGGCCCAGATGTCCCATCCCGGACGGATGGTGCCGCGGCCTGCGCCGGAGATGGCGGTCATGATGCCGCCGTTGTAGGTGTACTCGGTGAAGGGGAGCGACGACTCGCTGTAGCGGAACGAGGTGCCGGAGAGGGTGGCGATGTCGTAGGACGAGCCTACTTCGGGGATGACTACGTTGTACTTTGCCACATACTGTGCGAAGGCGATGGCGCGGCCGTCCTCGAAGGCGAAGAGGTCTTCGCCGATGCCCATAGCCATCTGGCAGAACGCGCCGACCATGGCTGCGCAGAGGGTGTTGTGGCCCTGGTCGCGGCCGCTCTCGTTGCCCTGGGCGAGCTTTTCGCCGGAGCCGTCGGGGTCGTCGTAGACAGCGATGACGCCTTTGCGCATGATGCAGCCGGGGCCTTCGCCGTGCTTGAAGTGGAGGATGGCTTCGTTGACCATATCCTGGTTGTCGGCAAGGATGCCGATGGAGAGGATGGCGGTCATGGAAGCGAGGTCCCAGTTCATCCACCAGTGGTCGGTGTTGTTCATGGCGATGAAGCGCGAGCAGAAGGGATAGAAATAGGTGGTCATCCAGTCGATCACTCCCTGGAAGCCTGCGCTGCGACCCCAGTCGTTGTAGTCGCGCACGAGCTCGGCGGCGTTGGCTGCCTGGTGGATCTGGAACATGATGAGATACTCGTTGGAGTCGATCACGTCGTCTTTCCATTTGTCGCGGCCCAGGAGGAGGCCCTTGTTGACGGCAGCCCAGTCCTCAAGAATCCTGATGGCCGCGGCTGCGGCCTGGCCGTCGCCTTCGAGCTGCCATTTGAGACCGAGCTGATAGGCAGCGGCGCAGTCGCGGAAGAAGTTGGTGTAGTTGTTGTGGATGCCGGGATAGTACTCGTCGCGGAGGCCTGCGTCGTCCCAGCGGCCGCCGCCGCTGCCCCAGTTGTTGGCGTCGAGGCGCGCGAGATACTTGACGGGGCTTGCCGTGTAGGCCACGTTGCAGAACTGCGTGTTGGTGACGAGCATATTGTAGGCGTCGCTCCATGGCTGCTGGCCGAGGTGTGCCTTGGTGTAGTCTATGTCGGCACGCGTGTGGAGCATGCAGGGATGGTTGAAGGTGTAGGTCTTGGGCTCGTACACCTTGAAGTCGGGCTCGGGCTCGGGGATTTCCCAGGAGTCGATGTCGGTCCAGCCGTCCTCGATTTCGGAGCATGCTGTGGCTCCGAAAGCTACGGCAGCGGCCGAGAGTATGATGGAAAATGCTTTTTTCATCGTTGTGTTGTGTTGATGTTGGTTTTATATCGGCAGGGATGCTTTGCAGGGCATCCCTGCCGGATGGGTGAGGTTGGTGGATTTACTGTGCTTCGGCTGTGGCGAATGCCTTGGCTTCGTCGGCAGTCTTGAATGTGCGTATCCAGTAGACGTCGTAGTAGGCCTGCGCGGGATCGACGTTGTCGTGGGGGATGTCGGCCACTTTGAGCTGCCAGAGGTTGAAGTCGTGGGTGGTGGTGGCCCATTCGGCGAACTTGGCAGTGAGGTCGATCATGATGAGGCGGGTGCCGTCGGGCAGGTCGAAGCCAGCCTTGTCGTGGGGGTTGCCGGAGTCGCGCACGTCCCAGGTGTTGTCGCCGCCTTTCTGTATTGTGCACTTCATGGCCATGACAGGACGCTCGGATGCCATTGTGAACATATTGTTGTTGCTGACGTCCATCTTGATGTCGCGGCGCCATTTGCTGTCGGCGCTTTCGCTGGGCGGGAAATGTATGCGCCATACTTCGTCGCCGCGCACCTCGGGAGCCTTATCGTCGGAACAGATCCAGCCGGCCCACTGGTTGCGTGCGTTCCAGATGTAGAGGCCGTTCTCTACCACTACCTGGATCGTGGTGCTCTCGCCGGTGGCGGAGCATGTGGCGGTGATGTTGGCGGAGCCGAAGCCACGGGGCGTCACCACGCCGCGGTAGACTGTGGCTACCATTTCGTCGTCGCTGGTCCAGGTGACTGAACCGACTGTGGCGTCGGCGGGATAGTAGGTGACGTCGAGGGCTACACTGCCCTGGTTGATGCAGAGGCTCTCGTCAAGGGGTGCCACCTCGACGCGCTCGGCGTCGACCATGCGGTTGATGTGGAAGCTGTAGGAGCCGCGCACGCCGCTCTTGTCGGTGGCTGTGGCGTAGACGGTGACGTCGCCCATGGCAAGGCAGGTGACGAGGCCGTTTTCGTCGACAGTGGCCAGTTCCGGATCGGAGGTGCTCCAGATGAGGCGGTCGTAGGTGTGGTCGGCAGGCAGGATTTCGGCCGCCATCTGCAGCTCGTCGGAGACGTAGATTTTGCCGTCTTCACCTGCGGGAGTGGTGTTGGTGAGGTTGATTTCCGTAGCCTTGATGATTTCGGGAATCACGTTTACAATCACCGTGGCGGAGGCGTCGAACACGGGGAAGCCGATTTCGCCGTAAACGGTGATGATGGCGCGGCCGATGTCTCTGGCATGAATGGTACCGTCCTGGTCGACAGTGGCCACTTCCTCGTTGTCGGAGGAGAAGATGACGTTCTTGTTGGTGGCATCCTCGGGTCCTACGGTCCAGGTGATGGTGGAGTCCATACCCACGGCAAGGGGCAGCGTGGGGCTCACGTGGAGAGTGATGGTCTCAAGCATGTGGCCCTGGTCGGCGTTGAGCGTAAGCTGCTTTTCGTCGTCGCAGGAGGCAAGGCCGGCGGCCATGACTGCGAGAGCTATGTATTTGAAACTTTTCATTTCTTTAATTCTTTAAGTTTAAACCTTAAACCGATTACCAGCGGGGGTTCTGCTTGAGGTTGGGGTTGAGCTGGAGCTGACTGGTGGGCAGCGGGAAGAGATAGTGCTTGGGAAGGAACTGGCGCTCGCTCTCGATGACGAGACGGCCGTCGGCGTTGACAGGCACGCCGGGGTTGGCCCATTTTTCCTGCCACTCGCCTGTCCACACGATGCCGGTGATGTCCATGGGCATTTCGGTCTCGGCTGTTTTCCAGCGGCGGAGGTCGTCGTAGCGGAAGCCTTCCTGAAAGAGTTCGAGGGTGCGCTCGCGGCGGATTTCCTCGCGCATGTCGAGGCCGTGGGTGTTTACGAATGCGTTGGACAGCAGGGGCATCTGCTTGTTCACGCGTGTGCGGGTGAGGTTGAGCGAGATGTTGAGGTCGTCGTCGCTGATCTGTCCGCCGTTGGCCTCGAAGGTGGCCTCGGCGTAGTTGAGGAGCACTTCGGCGTAGCGGAGCACGGGCCAGTCGAAGCTCTGCTGGCCGTCGAGCACGTTGCGCTCGGTGCACCATTTCTGGTGCCAGTAGCCTGTGCCTCCGCTGGGGATGGCGTTGCGTCTGGCTGCCGCTGCGATTTCGGCGTCGCTGCCGCTCCAGTCGATGCGGCTGTTCTGGTTGTTCCAGAAGTCGTCGCCGGGCTGGCAGAGGGTGTAGCGCATGCGGTGGTCGCGGTTCTGCCACTCGGAGGTGAGCTTGTCACGGCCCATGAACAGCGGCGATTTCTCGATGGGCAGACCGTCCTGGCAGAGGTACATGTCGGCGAACTTGGAGTTGACGCGCTGGTGCTGGAAGAAGATTTCGGTGGTGAGATTGCGGCCGATGGTCTTGAGTTCGGTGTCGAAGCAACGCTTGATGATGTACTCGTGGTTGTCGGCTTTGGTGAGGCCGGCGCCGTTGCACTGCACGTCCTCAAGGATGAACATGTACTTCTGCGATGCGTCGCCGAGGGCGGCGTTGTAGAAGAGCCAGAACTTGCCGCCGTCGATGACTGCCTTGGCGGCCTTGGCGGCTTCCGCGCAGAATGCACGGCCGCGTGTCTCGTCGTTCTTGTGGTTGATCTGCCATGTGCCTTCAAAGAGGCCTACGCGGCTGAGCAGTCCGAGGGCGCCTTCGCTGCCCACGCGGCCTTCGACGAGGTCGGCGGTGGGGCGGAGGAGCTCGCTGGCGGTCCAGAGGTCCTCGATGATGCGGTCGGCCACGAGAGCGCGGTCGTCACGTCCCTGGAACAGCAGGGGGCTGTCGGTGTCGATGGGTTCGAGCACGATGATGACGTCGCCGAACTTCTGGAGCAGCTGGAAATAGTTCCATGCGCGGAAGAAATAGGCTTCGCCGAGGGGCTGGCGGATGTCCTCCATGTTGCCGCCGAAACGCTCGGCGTTGCGGATGAGGAGGTTGCAGCGGCGGATGCGGTCGTAGGCGCCGGTGTAGTCGCCGTCGCTCTCGGGCACGGTGTGTATGCCCACGGACTGTGCGTCGCGTGCCTGGTCGTAGCTGATGAGGTCGCTGTGGCGGTCGCAGTGCACGTTGTCGGCATATACCATGCCGAAGTTGGGCAGCCAGTCGTAGAACTTGTTGGCAAAGAGCTGGAAGTCGCCGGCTTCGCTCCAGAGGTTGCTGTCGCTCACATCTTCCTTCGACACAAGGTCGAGGCAGGAAGAGGAAGCAAGAGCCATGGCAGCGATTGCCATATATTTAACTATGCGGTTCATATGCTGTTGTCGGTGTTATTCGTGTTTATTAAAATGTAAGGTTTGCGCCGAAAGTCCATGTGCGCAGGAAGGGGTAGCGGCGGGAGTCGGTGATGCGGCGGTTGGCTTCGGGGTCCCAGTCGTCGGTGTTGCCTTTCCATTCCCAGAGGTCGGTGCCGGTGACGTAGAGACGCAGGTTGCTGATGACTTTCTGCTTGGCAAGCGCGGCTTTGGGGAGCGTGTAGCCTATGGTGAAGTTCTTCAGACGCAGGTACGAACCATCCTGCACGCTCCAGGAGGAGCACTGGTAGTTGTAGTCGTTGATGCTCGTCTGCATGGTGAGCGTGGGATAGCGGTTGTCGGGTGTTTCCTCGCTCCACACGTTGCCCACCCAGTGGTTGGATCCGTTCTGCCATGCGTTGCGCATGGGGATTCGCCAGGGGTCGGGGTCGTTGCCGGTGCCGGTGACGCGCCAGATGGTGCGCTTGGCCGCGCCCTGGAAGATGAAGTTCACGTCGAAGCCGTTCCATTCGGCGCCGAAGTTGAATGAGTACTGGATTTTGGGGTCGTCGGTGCCGAGGTACACGAGGTCGTCCTGGTTGATCTTGCCGTCGTTGTTGATGTCCTGGAACATGTTGTCGCCCACACGCACGAGCTGGATGTTGCCGGCGCCGCCGTAGTTCTCGCCGTAGCGTGCGATGTACTTCTCGAGAGTTTCTTCATTCTGGATTTTGCCGCAGTAGCGGTAGCCCCATACGGAGTTGAGGGGATAGCCTTCCTGGTCGCTGCGCACGCCTGCGCCGATGGCGCCGGAGCCGCCGTTGTCGAGAAGACGGTTCTCCACATATGTGAATGTGCCGCCGATGTGGTAGTTCACCTGACCGATGCGGTCGTTCCAGTTCACCTGGCCTTCGTAGCCCCATGCCTTGAACTTACCCTTGTTGGCCGTGGGCGCAGCGGCGCCGAGGATGCCGGGGTAGATTACGTCGATGAGCATGTTGTTGGTGCGCTTCCAGAAAGCTTCCACGGTGCCTGTGAGGCGGTTGTTGAAGAATCCGAAGTCGAGGGCGAGGTTGTAGTTGTGCACGCGCTCCCATGTGCGGTCGGTGCTGGGAAGGGTGCCTTTCACGTCCATGTTGCTGACGAGCTGTCCGCCGAGCAGGTTGCCGCCGGTGTTGTACATGGTGTAGAAGGTGACGCCGGAGTAGCGGTCGATACCGTTCTGGTTGCCGACGTTGCCGTAGGAGGCACGGAGCTTGAGTTCATTGATGTAGGGTCGCACGCCTTCCATGAATTTCTCCTCGGTGAGACGCCAGCCGAGCGATGTGCCCCAGAAGAAGGCCCAGCGGTTGGCAGCCTGGAATTTGGAGCTGCCGTCGTAGCGGAACTGGCCCTCGAGCATGTATTTGCTCTTGTAGTCGTAGTTGGCACGGCCGTAGTAGGAGAGGATGGATTCTTCCCACTTGCGGGGCGTGGAGAGACGCACTTCGCCCGAGCCATTGGGGATTTCGAGCGAGGGCTGGATGTCGAGGGTGCTGACGCCGAAGCCTTCGTATTGCTTCATGTTGTACTGCACGCCGCCCAGCAGGGTGAGGTTGTGGTCGTTGGCGAATGTCTTGTTCCAGTCGAGATAGCCCTGCACGCTGTAGAAGTCGGTTGAGCTCTGCGTCTTCTCGTAGCTGTTGTCTTTCTTCAAGGGCGAAGTGAAGGCAAGTTCCTGGCCGTTGTAGCGGTAGAAGTCGATGCTGAGGGTCTGCTTGTCGCGCACGGCCTCGGAGTGGTTGTAGCCGAGCACCACGTTGGCGCGCAGGCCGTCGATGATTTCATAGCGCAGCGTCTCGCTGATGTTGACAGCGTTCACCTTGAGTTTGTTGTCGCCGCCGAGCTCAACGAGCCAGTTGGGCGTGCGCCACTGCTCGGCCCAGCCGTAGGGCTTGCCGTCGACGGTGCTGGTGGGGAAACCGGGCTGTGCCTGGCCCACGTTGAGTGCGGCGCCTATCTGCGAGGGAGCCACCTGGTCCTGACGGTTGTAGCCGATAACACTCTGCAGCGTCATGCCCTTCATGATCTGGAAGGTGTTGTTGAGTCGCATGTTGATGCGCTGGTTGTGGTTGTTGCCCCACTTGAGGTTGGAGTCGTCGTACATATAGCCGAGCGAGAAACGGAAGAGGTTCTTCTCGGTGCCGCCGCTGACGCTGAGTTCATGCTGCGTGCTCCATGAGTTGCCCCACATGACGTCCTGCCAGTCGGTGTCGAAGAACATCATCTCCGTCACGTTGGCCATGCCGAGGGGGTTGCCTGCGATCCACTGGTTGGTGTACATCTTGGCAAGGGTGGCGTAGCGCATCCAGGTGTCGGTCATGTTGTAGCCGTCGTTGCCGCGGCTTTCGAGGATGCCGTCGGCCCATTCCAGGAGGCTCATGCCCTGGTTCTGCAGGCCGATGGTCTTATAAGTGAAGCTGCCGCTGTAGTCCACCTTCACCTTGCCTTCCTTGGCTTTCTTGGTGGTCACGAGCACAACGCCGCCTGCGGCCTTCGAACCATAGATGGAGGCTGCGGCGTCCTTGAGGAAGTTCATGCTTTCGATGTCGGAAGGGTTGAGCAGGCGCAGCTCGTTGACGCTGTCGTACTCAACGCCGTCGATGATGACGAGCGGCTCGGAATTGTTCTTGGAGAAAGCGCCGCGCAGGCTCATGCCCCAGCTCTCGTCGCCGGGCGCGGAGCTCTGACGGGTGATGATGACACCGGGCACCTGGCCCTGCAGGGCCTGCACGGGGCTGCTGAGGGTGCCTTTGTTTTCAAGCGACTTTTCGTCGACAACGGCCACAGAGCCGGTGAGTGTGGCTTTCTTCTGCGTGCCGTAGCCCACGACTACTACCTCGCTGAGCACTTCGGAATTTTCCTCAAGAGTGATATTGAGATGGTCGGAGGTTACGGGCACTTCCTGTGTCTTCATTCCTACATAGCTGACGACAAGCGTCTTGCCTTTGAGATTCTTCAGGCTGAAGTTGCCGTCGATGTCGGTGATGGCCGACTGCGTGCTGCCTTTCACCACCACTGAAGCGCCGATGAGGGGCTCGCCGGTGGAGTCGGTCACAGTGCCACTCACGCTCTTCACTACAGATTCGGCAGCGGGCGCGGGTGCGGGCGCTGCGAAGACGTCGGCAGGCGAGGCAGCCATCATGGCGGTGGTGGCCATGGCGATCAGCGCCGCGCGCGACAGTCTGTTTCTACTGTTGTCATTCATGCGATTTGGGGTTGATTTATGGTTAACTATATTATTTCTTTCTATATATCAGATGCACGCGCGCATGTAGCGGCGCACGATGCCGGAGGCGGTGAAGATGTGGTTCTCCACCGTGCGGGTCGACAGATTCAGGCGTGCCGCAATCTCTGCGGCGCTCAGTCCCTCGAAGCGACGGAGCACGAACACTTCGCGGCGCTTGTTGCTCAGCGCTTCTATGCAGCGGGCCTCGACGTCGGCGAGGTCGCGGGCCACAACTGTCGATTCGGTGCTGTTGTCGCTCTTGGGCAGATAGTCCATCATGTAGCGGTCTGCCTCACGGCGCACATAATGATGGCGGAGATAGTCATTCACCACATTGCGCGCAACGGTGAAAATAAGGTAGCGCAGCTGCTCCGGCAGAAATCCGCCTTCGCGCGAGTGCTCGAGAAGTTTGAGGAATACATCCTGCGCCAGGTCCGCCGCCTCGTCGGCGTCGTTGACTTTTGAGCTGATGTAGCGCACCACCTTGGGGCGCCATTGCGTATAAGCCTCTGTGATGATGTGGTCGGGATTCATTGGTGATTAGATTTTGTTTCTGATGCAAAATTATCACCATATTCACTACTCTACAATTAATTTAATTGCTTTTAAATTCAATTAAATTTAGTGAAATATCAATCGTGCAACCCATTGCATTTCAGCTGCTTAATTTTTTGAAACACACGTTTCATGTAATTTATTGAAACTCGACGGGGCCACACGGGGCTGTTACGCAGCTACTTTTTCAGCCTGTCTACATACTCGGCCGGAGTGATGCCCTCCACTTTCTTGAAATGACGGAAGAAGCTCGTGCGCGAGCTGAAACCCGCCCGAGCCGAGAGGGCAGACAGAGTGTAGCGTCCGGCATCAGGGCCTGCGGCCAGACGCTTGAACTCGGCGATGCGGCGCAGATTCACATAGTCGTAGAAACTCTGATGCAGATACTGGCTGAAATAGAACGACAGTTTGTGGCCCGACACGCCGGCAAGCTCGGCCAGGTCGGCCAGGCGCAGTTCGGGATTGGTGTAGGGCTTGCCCTCGGCCATAATGCGGTCGAGGCGTGCGGTGATGTCGCGCCCTTCATGCTCGCTCATATTGTAAGTGCGATACTTGCGGCGCGACTCCTCGAGAGTATCGGCAGAGCCATCACCTTTCTCGCCTTCGGCAGCTGCTGCGGCGTCAGCCGCAGCAGGCGGCGTCGTTTTCGCCGCAACCGCCTCGCGTTTGCGGCGAACGTGGAGCGTATAGCTTACGACTATGAACACCAGCGCCAGCACTCCGAGACCCAGACACACCCATAGCCACGCGGGGAAGGGCAGGCGCAGGTGCATCTGTATCTCCGTGTCGGGGCGTCCGGCCTGGCGCAGATACAGCGTGTGGGAGCCTCCGGAAAGGTCGTAGAACGAGAGATCGAACGTTCGGTCAAGGTCATGCCATTCATCGCTGTCGAGCCGATACTGGTAGTGCAGGTTGGACGGGTCGGAGAAGTTCATCGGCGACAAGCGCAGGGTGATGCTGCCTGCATGGCGCGGAAACTCCACGCGATAGCTTCCGTCGGCGCTGCGTGCGGGCACGCCGTGCTCAAGCGGAGATCCGTTGACAAGCACCTCCGACAACCGGAGCGGAAAGCTGCGCACCTTGCCTCCGGCACGGGCGTCGTGCGGATGCACCGTCAGCAGGCCGCGCGAGTTGCCGAACCACAGGCGTCCCTGCTCGTCGAGGATAGGGGTGCAGTTTATGAACAGGGGCGACACCACTCCATCGGTGCTCCCATACTCCACCCATTCGCCCCCGGGGGAACGGCTGAAGATTCCGTTGCTTGTGGCAAGCCACAGACAGCCGTCGCTGTCCTCGATCACGGCGCGCGGTTCCTGTTCGCCGCTGAGCGGCGTGTCGAGCGGCCCAAACTCGGTCATGCTGATGTTCGACACATACACATCGCCATGCTCAGGAAGGAAATACAGGCGTCCTGCACCGTCCTCGAACACCTCCTTGAACTTTCTGTCGCTCGGGAATCCCTTGGGAAACACACTGCTGCTGACAGTGCGGCGCGCCGGGTCGTAGACGGCCAGGCCGTTCTCGGTGCATATCCAGCCGTTGCCCCTGGAGTCGAAGAAAATCGCATATATGTTGCCGGGCGGCAGAGGACTTGTGTCGGATGTCCAGTGGCGCGTGCCCGCTCCTTTGCTGTAATGGTATAGACCGGCCGACGTTCCGCACCACAGCGAGCCGTCGGGGTGGGTCGTAAGGCTGAATATGTGGCCTGTGCGGAATGGATTGTCGTCGGTGGCGGGTGCGTCGCCAACGGCTCCCGTCGCGGGATCGACAACATGCATGCCTCCGCCATAGGTGCCGACAACGAAACGGCCGCCAAACCATGCGGCGGATATTATCATGTTGGTGCGCAATTCCGGCGTCTCGATGAGCCGCAGCCGCACCGGGGCATCCTCGCGCTCGTCGATTATGGCCACTCCGTTGCGTGTGCCCACGAGCAAATAAGGACGATGGCGCTTTACCACCCGCACACCACGCCCCATTGTGTTATATCCCGCATGAGAATAGACCGAGAACAGCCCTGCGGAGTAAAGCGTATATGACGCTCCGAGCTGATAATACCCGGCCCACAGCAGGCCGTCGGCATCGCAGTGCACGGAGTAGACGGCATTGCTGCTCAGACCGCCGTCAAGCCCCGGGCGGTTGACATAGCGGTCGACAACACCGTCGGTGGACGTGTCTACGACAATTATGCCTGCGCCGTCGGTGGCGACGTACAGGCGTCCGCGCGCATCGGTGGCAAGGTCGGTGACCACGTTGCCTCCAAGGTCGGGATAAGAGGCAAGCATGCCTGTCTTACGGTCGAAGGTAACAACTCCGGCGCCGCTCGTGCCCAAGAACAGACGTCCGCCGGCCACAGCCACGCTGTTGAAGCCTTCGGGATATTCGTATAAGATGGGATAGCCGTCGTCAATCACCATGACTCCGGCCTCGGTGGCAAGGAAAACCGTGTCTCCCGCCACCGCAATATCGGCTATCCGGCTCGACGGCGAGCCAAGGCGGCTGCCGGCCAATGCCACGGGCTTCGGCGTGTCTGCGCCGGGAGCGTACTTGTAAAGGCCGGTCGAGGTGCCGACAAGCAGGGAGTCGCCCTCCGCGGTGGCTCGCAGCACATTCACTGTGCCAAGGCTGCTCCCTCCGGCGTCGCCGGAAAATGCGGGACGAAAACTGTCGGTAGAAACGTCAAGCACCCATAATCCGTCGCCGTTGCCGGCGTATATCCTGCCACAGGCCTGCGCCAACGCGTTGACGCGCCTGTACTTGATGTCGCTGCCGGGGATAGGATAATGCTTCACCCGCACTCCGTCGAAACGGTCCACACCGAGGCCATTGCCCAGCCAGGCGTAGCCGGTGGAGTCGCGCAGCACGCTGCTCACCGTCATGTCGAGCAGCTGACCGAACGACGACACGTTGCGGAAATCGGCACACCTCTCACCCGCCGAAGCAGAATGAGAAGCGGCCACCGCTACGCATAGCGCCACTAAGTGCAAGATATATAGAATTTTATTAGCCAAACGGTACACTTACTTAAGGTGCGCAAAATTAATGAATGTTTTTCAAAAATCAAATACGATTTTGGCGCATTTTTCACTTTTTTGCAACAAGATTGTCACCGTTTTCAGCTTTTTTAAGTCGATTCAGGGCTTCTATATAATAATAATCGGCATAAATTATGGATGCGTCTATTTCCGAGCCGGCAGGATGATGGCCGACGGAATGCAGCAGGAACGAGTCGTTGCGGTCGCCGCTGCGGTAGGCGTCGCCGCCAAGAGAGGCGAGCATCTTGCGCGAAGCATCATGATAGCGGGCGGCGCGGTCCTTGTCGGCATAGCCCTCGAGCTCGAGCAGAGCGGAGGCCACGACTGCTGCGGCAGAGGCGTCACGGGGAGCGTCAAGGCCGCGGGGATCGTCGAAGTCCCATAGGGGCACGCTGTCGTCGGGAAGGCGGTCGAGATAAACATCGGCCACCTTGCAGGCAAAGTCGAGAAAACGCTGGTCGCGTGTCTCGCGGTAGACCACCGTGTAGCCGTATATAGCCCATGCCTGTCCGCGGGCCCACATGGAACTGTCGTCATAGCCCTGGTGGGTGCATCCGCGCAGGAAATTTCCGGTCTCGGAATCGTACACCGCCACATGGTAGCAGCTGCCGTCGGGGCGGAAATGGTGGCGCATGGTGGTTTCGGCATGGCTCACGGCGATGTCGTAGCAGTAGGGGTTGCCGCCGTTCTTGGCAGCGAAGAACAGCATCTCAAGGTTAATCATGGTGTCCATGATGGTGTTGTGGCCGCCATAGTCCTTGACGTGGCGCGGCCATGCGAGCAACGTGCCCACGGCGGGATTGAAGAGCGTGGCCAGCGAGTCGGCCGCGTTCACGATTACCTTGCGGTAGTGGTCGTCGCCTGTAAGACGATAAGCGTTGCCGAAGCTGCAGTACATCAGAAATCCGAGATCGTGGTCGAACACCGGCTTGTCCAGAATGGGTTCGAGACGTCGCGTGGCCTCAGCGGCAGCGTCGCGCACGGCGGGGTCGCGTGAGTATTCGTAATCGTACCACAACACTCCGGGCCAGAAGCCGCTGCACCACTCCTCGGCGCAGATGGGACGACAGGCCCAGTGGCGGGCATCGCCCTCGATGTTGCGCGGCATCACGGTGGAATCGGCCGGCAGGTGTGCCAGTGCCTCTCGTACTTTCTCGTTGCAGTAGGCCAGATCAGCTTCGGGATCCGGCTCGGCGGTCTTGCCCATGGAAGCGCAGCCAGCAAGGGCGAGAGCCATCAGTGAATATACTACTTTGTTGTATCTCATTTATATATCGTTTTCAGAATCAGTCTTTCGTAAGTATCAACGCCGCACCACCGCGGGCCTGCAACGGCAGTTTCATACGCGTGCGGGAGGTCACCTTTTGCGTGGTGCACCGCACATGCGTGGCGGTGTCGACGGCGGGATCGTCGGTAAAAATGCGTGCAGTGTATTTAGCGCCCGGCTCCAGGAAGTCGAAGTTCAGTTCGTGGGTGCGCGGGTCGTTGTTGGTCATGACGCCTACCCACCAGTCGTCGCCGCTGCGGCGCGCCATGGCCACATGCTCGCCGGGCATGCCGCTGAGCACGCGCGAGTCGTCCCACACGGTGCGCAGACGCTCGAACCACTCTATCTCCGGTTCGCCGTTGTAGCGTTCGGGTTTGTCGTACCAGAGTATGGTCTGCAGCGGCGAGTAGAACACCACGCTGGCGGCAAGCTGATGGGCGTGCGTGTTGCGCAGGCGCTTGTCGAAGTAGCAGATGGTGTAGTCTGCGGCACCGTTGATCATGCGTGTGAATGGCAGTGTCACGTTATGGGTGGCATCGGGCCACTCCTCGTTGCCGTGTATGCCCTCCTGTGTGAGCAGGTTGGGATAGGTGCGCGAGAAGCCCGAAGGGCGATACTCGTCGTGGATGTTCATGAGCAGGCGGTTCTCGGCGGCATAGCGCACGAGGTCGTGAAGCCATGTGGCCCATCGGTGCGATGCATACTGCACAAAGCCGCTCTTGATGCCTTTTATCCCCCACTCTTTCAGCAGCGGCAGAAGCTCGCGCTGCTGCTTCATGAGAGCATGCTGGTTGACGTAAAGCCATATGCCGATTCCGCGCTCGCGGGCGTAGTCGACCACACGGGGCATGTCGAGCTTGTCGACCACCTTCGTGGCATCGCCGTCGTGGCTCGTGCAGGGCAGATACCACAGCCAGTCGAAGAGCATATAGGGAATATTGTGCTCGGCGCAGAAGTCGAGCGTGCGCAACGCGCCCTCGGTAGTGATGGTGGTCTCTCGCATTATGGTGCCCGGTTTCACCCAAGCGGCGGCATCGTCCACCTCGCATGGCGGATTGAGATTGAGCACGATGTCGTTGTGCTCGAGCAGCTTGCCGGGCGTGTCGGCAGCCATTATCACTTTCCATGGCGTGGCGTAGTAGGTGACGATGTCGACAAGCGAGTACATCACCGAGCCGAGCGTGTTGTCGCCGCGGCTGTCGAAGCGGGTGAGACACCAGTCGTCCACGTCGGCGTCGGTAAGTGCGCCCCAGTAGCCGCCGGGATATTCAATTGTGAGCGCGCGCTCAACGGGATGAGTGAGAGAATCGGGCTGCACGCGCATGAACGGAGCCTGCGCCCATTCCTCGGCCCACAGCATCGTGCCTTCGGGCAGGCGGTAGGTGGTGAGGTCGGCCGTCACTTTGTGGAACACGGCCGCGGGATGCTCGGGGAAGAAATAGCGGAAAGCCACACCTTCGTCGTAGGCGCGGGCCTCGATGTCGAGGCGGTAGCCGGAGGCGTCGCGGCGCGACATGTGCAGCGTGCCTCCGTTCCAGCGGTCGCGCACGGTGGAGCGCTCGCCGTAGAGAGGATGCCAGGTGGTGTCGGCCGAGGCATAGGTCACCGAGTCAAGGCGGAAAAGATCCATCCAGCTCTCGGGCTGTGCAAGCTGCCGCTTGCCCAACGCCAGCGCCATTTCCCACGAGCGGTTGTCGAGGTCAAGACCCATGCGGCCGCCACTCACCACGGGCCGGCCGCGGAAAGTCACGTCGTAGCTCACCCGGGCCACCGAGTCAGCACCTACGCTGTGATGTATGTCGATGTGCTGAGAGCCGTCAGGCGATGTCAGCGACAGCGCCGCGCCAAGCGCGGACAGGAACAAAAAATTCATCCGTCTTTATGGTTTTATATTCCATAAATACGGATGAACACACCTAAATACCTAAAACCTTAATCTTTTATTTGTCTTGTATCAGCTAAAAGAGCCAAGTTCGCGATTTTAGCCATTTCAGCTATTTTGTTTCCGCTATTCTATAATATCTGCGGGAGTCGGGGCGGCAGGCCATGCCGTTCAGAGTAATGCCGGATGATGGAGAGCGCAGGCTGAACCGCATACGAGGCTGGCCGTTCACCTCGGCGCGCGGAGCTTTTCCGTCAAGGCCGGAGGCAAGCACGTTGAGTTTGGCAAGCGACGAGAACCACACGTCGCCGTCGCGGCGCACCGAACTGCCGTGGACAATGGCCATGTCCTTGCCGCCGTCGGTGACGGCCAGCATGTAGGCGTCGGTGGTCCAGCCGTCGGCTTCTATCCACGAGTTGAGGTGCATCAGACGACCGTCGGCCAGCTGGTTGATGTAAAGGTCGGTGGTCTTGCCGCCCTGGGTGATGCGCAGGCCAATCCAGTTTTTGCCTTCGCGGCGGGTGATTTCCACGTCCTTCGGGTCGTCGAGGATTATGGCCGTGACAGCCTTCACCCGGTCGGTGACCATGGGCAGGCGCAGGCTCCAGTATTCCTCGGTGCCGTCGAGCTTTTCGGTGGGTCCTTCGAGCACCTCCCAGTAGAGCATCTCGGGATAGTCGTGCACGAAGTTGCTCGGAGCGAGGGGCTGGGGATAAAGCGGGCGTATGGTGGCGCGGGCGTCGCCGTTGGTGATCTCTATGTCGCCGCCGCGCTTGCGCGTCGTGCCGCCCGGGTGCCACAGCCATTCCCATCGGCCGGGCTCATGGCTGTGGAGATCGTCTATCACCAGCAACACCTTGCCGAGCCAAAGATAGTGGCGCTGGTTGCGGTCGAGCAGGTGCGACATGGGGCCGGTGCCGTCGGCCATCACATATTTAGTGTCGCCGCCGTCGAGCAGATTGTGCAGCGAGCCCGGCAGCGACGCGCCGTGGTACTGCTGATACGTCGGCTGGCCCTGGCCGTTGAATTTGACCACGTTGTGGGCGTCGCTCTGGAAGAAATATTTACGATACTCGGGTTTGCCGTAGGAGCAGTTGCCCGCATCCTTTATTATGTCCACGCCTTTGTGGAAAAGTATCATAGAGTTGGCGTCGGCGTGGGAGTGATTCCATGTGGCGCCGCTTTTCACGGCCAGCATGGTGGCGTCAGGCTCCCAGCCGTTGCGCATGGTGGCCCAGCCGAAGTCGCTCCACAGCTTCGACAGCGGCAGCGACGGCGTGGCGGGCGCCTTGCTGATGTCGGGCATATAGAGCAGGCCCATGGGGAAGTTGACGGTCATGCCCTCGCGGTGCTGGCCGGGGTGCACCTGCGCGGCGTACCACAGCGTGGCGGGGTCTTTCACGCCCATGGCATAGGCCAGCAGCATGGAGCCTTCGCCGGTGACGTTCTTGTGGCTGTCGCCGAAGTTGATGCTGTGCAGCTCGCCCGTGCGGGGATAGCACACATGGGAGAAGAAGTCGGGCAGTTGCTCCATCTGGGGAATGTCGGGGAGTTTCTCGCCGGGGTGGGAGTTAAGCCACGCCAGACGCAGCAGCAGGGCCTCGGTGATGCCGAAGCTGGCATAGTTGATGCTTTCGTACATGCCGCCGGCACGGTCGAATGTGCGTGGTTTCTGCTGCACGGCATCGCCGGCGAAGTCGAACCACTCGGGCAGCGCGTCCACAGCCATGCGGGCGGCCTCGGCTGCCTCCGGCAGTTCGTTGGAAATGGCCAGGGCGAGCACGCCGCCCATGCACACGCATGAGGTCCACCAGTTGTGGCCCATGGAGTTGAGTGAATGGATGCGGGTGGGCTCCAGCAGCCAGTCGCCGAGCAGAGGTTCGCCAGCCAGGCGCCACACGCCGCGGGCTATGCGGCTGCGTTCGGCAGGGGTAAGGCGGTCGTACACGGCATCGTAGGCCAGGGCGATGCGGAATGCCCTGTGGGCCATCTGCAGCTCGCTGCGCCACTGCGGGTCGCGCGCCATCATCTCTGCGTCGGACCAGGAGGGCGTATCGGCCACTTTCAGCAACATCGCACGCAGCTTGTCGGCATACTTTTTGTCGCCGGTCCACTGATAGGCCAGTGCGATATGGTCCATCATCATCACGTTATTGCGCTCAAGCTGAGCGTCGGCTTCGGCTATGATGGCGGCAGCGGCAGCGGCACGCACGGTGTCGGCAGCGGCAGCCTTCCTGGCAGCGGCCACGCGCTCGGGGGTGAACAGCAGCGAGGGATGCTGGATGTTGCGTGCGCCGGCGCCGCAGGCGGCAGCCAAAAGCACGGCTATCGTCAGAATTATGCGTGATGTGACTTTCATATTATGTATATTTGCACCTTAAATTCAGTATCGTCAAATTCGACCGAGGGCACTAAATTACTCAATTTTTCCCTCTTTTTAGTAATTCGACGGCACAAATCCGTATTAACACAATGTAATGGAAAACAAAGACTACACAATGGCGGAGGCTATCCGCGAGGCCAAGCGATGCCTGGGATGCAAAGTGCCCCAGTGCCGCAAGGGTTGCCCCATCAGCAACGACATCCCCGCATGGATTCACGAATTGTCGATGGGCAACCTCGGCAATGCCATGGCCATAATCAACCTGCGCAGCAATCTTCCGGCCGTGTGCGGCCGCGTGTGCGCCCACGAGCGCCAGTGCGAAGGCCACTGCGTGCTCGGCAAACAGGGAGCACATATAAATATAGGTAAACTCGAACGCTTCGTTTCGGACTTCGACAGCGACATGCGCCTTACTCGCGAGAACATCGTGCAAAAGGACCGCGGACGCGTGGCCGTAATCGGCAGCGGACCGGCCGGCCTCACCGTGGCCGGCGAACTCGCCCGCAAAGGCGTGGCCGTGGAGATTTTCGAGATGGAGCCGGAGGCCGGCGGCGTGCTCATGTTCGGCATCCCCGAGTACCGCCTGCCCAAGGAAGTGGTGCGCAAGGAAATAGCCAAGATACAGCAACTCGGAGTGACGGTGCGCTGCGGAGTCACAATCGGCGTGGACTACACCGTCGACGACCTCTTCGCACAGGGTTTCGACGCCATATTCATGGGCACAGGCACAGGCAAGCCGCGACGTCTCGGCGTGCCGGGCGAGAATCTGTGGGGCGTGCGCTACGCCCTGTGGTTTCTGCGCCGCGTAAGCCTCTGGCGCGAAGGCTTTATCGGACGCGATGAGGTGATTGTGCGCGAAGGCGACCGCGTGTTTGTGGTCGGCTGCGGCAACACGGCCATGGACGCCGCCCGCACGGCAGTGCGCCTCGGGGCGTCGGAAGTCACCATCCTCTACCACCGCGACATCGAACGCATGGCCGCGCTCCGCTCGGAGTACGACGAAGCCGTGGCCGAGGGTGTGAAATTCTGCTGGAACACATCAATAAAGAACATCCACGACACCGACGGCACTCTCGACGCCATCGTACTCGACACGCCCGAAGGCGAGCGCATCGTGCCTGCCGACAAGGTGATAATGGCCGTGGGCAGCTCGCCGGCCGCCCGCATCGTCAGCACCACCGAAGGCATCGATGTGAACGAGCGCGGCTATGTGATCACACGCGAAGTGCCCTATGGCATGAGCACCCGACGCGGCGTCTTCGCCGGCGGCGACGTCACCGGCAACCAGGCCACCGTCGTGCATGCCATGCAGGACGCGCGCCGCGTGGCCGAAGGCATGCTGGCCTATCTCGACGCAATCAAGCTCTTTGAAGCAATCGACAATAAAGACAATAAAAACATATAATAATTTATGGTGAATTTTTCTCTCGAAGGCAAAGTGGCCTTAGTCACCGGCGCCGCCTACGGCATCGGTCTCGCTATCGCTCAGGCATTCGCCGAAGCAGGCGCTAAAATCGTGTTCAACTGCTCGCGCCAGGAAACCGTGGACCGCGGACTGGCTGCTTATAAGGAACTCGGCATCGACGCCAAAGGCTATCTCTGCGACGTCACCGACGAACAGGCCGTCAAGGCCATGGTGGCCGACATAGAGAAGACCGTCGGCACCATCGACATTCTCGTCAACAACGCCGGCATCATCAAGCGCATCCCCATGGAGGAGATGGCCGTAGAGGACTTCCGCCGCGTGATCGACGTCGACCTCGTGGCCCCCTACATCTGCGCCAAGGCTGTAATTCCCGGAATGATAAAGAAAGGCCACGGCAAAATCATCAACATCTGCTCCATGATGAGCGAGCTTGGCCGCGAGACCGTCAGCGCCTACGCCGCCGCAAAGGGCGGACTGAAGATGCTCACCCGCAACATCTGCTCCGAGTACGGCGAGCACAATATCCAGTGCAACGGCATCGGTCCGGGCTACATCGCCACAGAACAGACCGCACCCCTGCGCGAAATTCAGCCCGACGGTTCGCGCCATCCTTTCGACCGCTTCATCATCTCCAAAACGCCCGCCGCACGCTGGGGCACGCCCGAGGACCTCATGGGACCCGCCGTGTTCCTCGCTTCAGACGCTTCGGATTTCGTTAACGGACAGGTGCTGTACGTCGACGGCGGCATCCTCGCCTACATCGGCAAGCAACCCAAATGATGCGCTTCACAGCCCTCTGCGCGGCGGCTGCCGCCGCGCTGCTGCTGGGCGCCTGCCGACAGCACGCACACGAAATCGCCGTGACCAACGACAGCGACCTCGACCGCACGGCCGAGATTGTCGAGGTGCCACTCGCGGCCATCCCCGTGGCGCAACCTTTCTGCATTGTCGGCGGCGCCGACACTCCGGAGGTGCCCTATCAGATAACCCACGACAGCCTGCTCATCTTCCCGGCCGATGTGGCTGCGCGCTCGACGGCGGTCTACATGATTGTGCCCGGAGAACCGGCAGCGACAGACACCATAGCCTGGGGACGCCTGTTCCCCGAGCGAAAGGACGACATGGCCTGGGAAAACGACCGCGCCGCCTACCGCGCCTACGGGCCTGCGCTGCAGGCCTCGGGCGAACGAGCCTTCGGCTACGACATCTGGACCAAGTGCGTGCCCTTCCGCGTACTTGAGAAGCGAATGGCCGACGACATCGAGCGCGGCATTTCCTTCCATGTGGACCACGGCGAGGGCATGGACGTATATGCCGTAGGGCCCACTCTCGGCGGCGGCACTGCGGCACTGCTCGACTCGGCAGGCACCATCCTGTATCCCTGGTGTTTCAGCGGATATGAGGTGCTCGACCGCGGCCCGCTGCGCTTCACCGTGCGCCTCACCTACCCCGACTCCACCCGCGAAAGCCGCATTATCTCGCTCGATGCGGGCTCGTGGCTCAACCGCACCACCGTGCGCTACGACGGCGCTGTGCCGGCCGCTGCGTCCGTAGCTCCCGGCATCGTGGTGCATGCGCAGAATCCCGAAGGCTACACCCTCGGCGAGGGCTATATGGCCTACGCCGACAGCACCGACAACGCCTCGGCCGGCAACGGCGTGATATTCGTGGGCGTGGTGGCTCCGCAGGCCGCCGGCTTCGCCTATCACCCTCTCGCCGAGCCTGCCGGCGACGCCATAGGCCACATCCTGGCCACGTCGCCCTACACTGCAGGCAGCGACTATACCTACTGGTGGGGTTCGGCATGGAGCAAGGGCGGCATGCCCGATGCCGATGCCTGGAACGCCACACTCGCCGACTTTCACACCCGCGTGACTCACCCTCTCACCGTAACCGTCAGATAACATCATGGAAGAAGTTTTCAAATACATAATCGGCCTGGGCGCCGCGGTGATGATGCCCGTCATCTTCACCATCCTCGGCGTCTGCATAGGCATTCGTCCCGGCGACGCGCTCAAGTCGGGTCTTAAGGTGGGCGTCGGTTTTGTAGGCCTCTCAATCGTCACCGCACTGCTCACCTCCGCCCTCGGACCGGCGCTCAACACCGTGGTCGACATCTACGACCTGCAGCTCCACGTCTTCGACATGGGATGGCCCGCAGCGGCCGCCGTGGCCTACAACACCGCAGTCGGAGCATTCATCATCCCCGTGTGTCTCGGAGTCAACATCCTCATGCTCGTCACAAAGACCACGCGCACCGTCAACATCGACCTCTGGAACTACTGGCATTTCGCTTTCATCGGAGCCGTCATCTACTTCGCATGCGACTCGCTGGCGTGGGGTTTCTTCGGCGCCATCATCTGCTACATCATCACGCTCATCATCGCCGACATCACCGCAAAGCGCTTCCAGCGTTTCTACAAGGATATGGACGGCATCAGCATCCCGCAGCCTTTTTGCGCCGGCTTCGTGCCCTTCGCATGGGCCATAAGCAAGGGCCTTGACAAAATCCCGGGCATCTGCCGCCTCGAAATCGACGCCGAGGGCATGAAGAAAAAATTCGGACTGCTCGGCGAGCCGCTCTTCCTCGGCGTTGTCGTGGGTGTGGCCATCGGATGCCTCACATGCACCTCCGGAGCGGAAATCGTCGATCGCATCCCCTACATCCTCGGACTCGGCATCAAGATGGGCGCCGTCATGGAACTAATTCCGCGCGTCACCGTGCTGTTCATCGAGGGTCTCAAGCCCATCTCCGACGCCACGCGCAGCCTCATCGCCCGCAAGTTCAAGGGCGCCGACGGCCTCAACATCGGCATGAGCCCCGCGCTCGTCATCGGCCATCCCACCACCCTTGTGGTGTCGCTGCTGCTCATCCCCGTGGTTCTCTTCCTTGCCGTCGTTCTCCCCGGCAACCAGTTCCTGCCCCTGGCGTCGCTCGCCGGCATGTTCTATGTGTTCCCCCTCGTGCTGCCCTACACCAAGGGCAACGTGCTGAAGACATTCATTACGGGCCTCGTCGTAGTGGTGCTCGGCCTGTATATGGTCACCAACATTTCCTCATGGTTCACTCTTGCCGCCCGGGACGTCTTCGCCGCCACCGGCGACAGCGCAGTGGCCATACCCGCAGGATTCAGCGGAGGCTCGCTCGACTTTGCCGGCAGCCCGCTCGCATGGGTAATCTTCCAACTCACGCACGGTCTGAAATGGATAGGCGCAGGCGCGCTCGTGCTCGTCGCCATGGGCATGATGTGGTGGAACCGCGTCCACATCATCCGCAACCAGAAAGCCATGGAGGCCGCCAACTCTACTGAAATACAATCTACAGAATAATGAAAAAGACAATCATCGCCCTCGCCCTGGCCGCCGCAACCACGCTCGGCGCCACGGCAAAAACCAATTACACCATACTCCGCGCCTGCCATCCCGACGACGTGAAGCACTACGACACCGAGCAGCTGCGCTCCCGCTTCGTGATGCCCACCGTGATGGAGGAAAACGTCATCAACCTCACCTACTCCATGTACGACCGCATCATATATGGCGGTGTCGTGCCCGTGGGACAGACTGTCGAGCTCGAGACCATCGACCCGCTCAAGGCCGAGTACTTCCTCGAACGCCGCGAGCTCGGAGTGGTCAACGTCGGCGCCCCCGGCATCGTGTCGGTCGACGGCAAGGAATATGAGCTCGGCTTCAAGGACGCACTCTATGTGGGCCGCGGCAACAAGCAGGTGACATTCCGCAGCAAGGACAACGCCGCGCCCGCCATGTTCTACCTCAACAGCACGCCCGCCCACAAGGCCTACAAGACGCAACTCGTCACCATCGACGGACGCAAGGGCTCCATCAAGGCCAACCGCATCAAAGCCGGCAAGATGGAGGAAAGCAACGACCGCATCATCAACCAGCTCATCGTCAGCAACGTGCTTGAAGAGGGTCCCTGCCAGCTGCAGATGGGCCTGACCGAGCTCATGCCCGGCAGCGTGTGGAACACCATGCCGGCCCACACCCACGACCGACGCGTGGAGTGCTACTTCTATTTCAACGTGCCCGAAGGCAACGCCATCTGCCATCTCATGGGCGAGCCGCAGCAGAACCGCCTTGTGTGGCTCCACAACATGCAGGCCGTCATGGCCCCCGAGTGGAGCATCCACGCCGCAGCCGGCACCTCCAACTACATGTTCATCTGGGGCATGGGAGGCGAAAATCTCGACTACGGCGACATGGACAAAGTCTCCTACCTCGAAATGCGCTGAACACAGCACCCACAACACACAAAAAGCCGGCCAATGGCCGGCTTTTTGCATTCTCCAATGCTTCGTCACAAATCAGCCGACGGCAAGGAGGGTGATTTCGAAGATGAGAGTGGAGCCGCCCGGAATGCCGGGGACGGAACGGGAGCCGTAGCCCTGCTCTGCCGGGATGTAAAGCTCCCACTTGTCGCCGACGTGCATCTGCTGCAAGGCGATGATCCAGCCGGGTATGAGGTCGCGCAGGCGGAATGCCGGGGCCACGCCTCCACGCGAGCTGTCGAATGTGCGGCCGTTGATGGTGCGGCCCGTGTAGTGGACGGTGACTACGCTGTTGCGGCCGGGCGCCGGACCATTGCCGCTGTGGAGCACACGCCGGTAGATACCCTTGGCTATGTGTTCCACGCCTGCTTCGCGGGCTTTTTCCTCAAGCCACGCACGGTTTTTTGCTATGTATTCCTGTTTTGCCATGGTGCAAATTTAGTGGTTTTTCGCTATATTTGCAGCATGATTAGAACCTTTATCACATTATTTTGCGCCATAGCTGCATGGCTGAACACTGCGGCCGAACTGCCGGCAATGAAATGCGACCGACTGGAATACGGCTTCAAGACGGCCTATACGGAATGGTTTGACTGCGAAACGGACGGCTCACAGATGCAGGTGTGCGTCAAATACATCGACAACCGCAAGAACCCTATGCTGGCTGTGCTGTATCGCGCCGATGCGTCGCCGCTGTATTCCACGATGGTGGAATTTATCGAAGCCGTCCGCAACGATGACAGCAGTTTTCTGAGCCCCGACAGACTCACACTCGCTTTAAGTGGCACCGAGGAATGGACGCTGACTAACGATGCTGACTACGATGCCATAAAAAACTTTGTTGTCTACGACTGGGACAACGATGCCGAAGCGCGTGTGGCGTGCTTCATGCTGCCGCTCAACCTGATGGTGTCGGAACAGAGCAAATGGAAATACAACAAAAGCAAAATCCTCATAAACAGCATAGAGCAGGGACGCATCGACCGCATGAGCTGGACTTTAGGCAACCTTCGTCGCAAAAGCGAGATGAAGCAAGCGGACATTCCACTGCCTGCCCGCCTGGGAGAAATCACCACAGCCCTAATCCAACTGCACAAAAACACGAAATGAAACTGCGCATCCTCTTTCTTCTGGTGCTCGCGTCCATAATGCCGACAGCATCGGCCAATCTGGACGGAATGAAATTCGGCGCCGCACTCGGCAAAGCCGGCTATGGCCCGTCGGCCGTACGCGACGTAGCCAACTCTATCAGCACCATCTGCGAAATGGAAGCCGCGGGCAATTACCGCTCGGCGGCCATGGCCTCAGCTGCTCTTGTGGGTGAGCTCGACAAGATAGCAGAGGTGAAAGACACCAAGGTGTACGGCGACCTTCTCCGCAAAACCGGGCTGCTGATGCACTCGGCAGGGCTGCCGAGCTCGGCTCTGTATTACGGATTGCGCGACGAGGAATTCCGACGTCTGCATTTTCCCAAATCCGACGAACGCGTCCACGCGGTGGTAAACCTCGTTGTCTACTACTGCACTCTGCGCGACTTCCCGAAGACACGCGAGTGGATAGCCTGCGGCTATGAGCTGACACGCGGCCGCAAGAAGATGCGCGACTCCGAAGCCGAACTGCTCAACAACGAAGCTCTCCTGTGCTACCATGAGGGCGATTTCGACGAAGCCATCCGCCTCGAAAACATGGCGCTGGCCGTGTCTCCAACCGACCTGCGGCAGCAGAATCTGCTCACATTCCTCAAAGCAGCCGGACGCTACGGCGAGGTCATCGACAAACAGCGAGCCATGGCAGAGGCCTGCGAAAGCGCAGGCTACACCGGCGGCATGCAATACGCGCGGCGGCTGAACGAACTGGCCGTAGCTCTCTACGACAATGGCAGCCACGACATGGATGAAATAATCAGCCTGAGCAAGCGCGCGGAAAGTCTATACAAAGCCAACAAACAGACGCTCAGCGCCGAATACGCCACCCTGCTCGGCAATATCGCCTTTTACCACGACCGCCGGGACGACACAAAAAGCGCAATAGCCTATGCGCTGCGCGCCAAGAACATCATCGACGAACTGGCCGACAATGCAACATCCTATCTCGTGACGCACAACAGCAAACAGCTTGCGGCACTGCATTTCAAAAACGGCGACTACCCCGCGGCAGCCGCCGAGGCAATGCGCTACTGCGCCGTGGACATGGGCAACACCGTCTACACCATGATTGCAAGCACGAAAGAGGCCCGCGACGCCGTGTGGAAAAGCAACTCGAACTGGTATCTGAACTTTCTGCCGCTGCTTGCGCTGAAAGCGGGCGACGGCGAGGCATCCGCCTTGGCCTACGACGCTCTGCTGCTCGGCAAGGGCATACTGCTGAACGCTGAAAAAAGCACCGCCGCCTATGCCGAAAGCGGCGGGAAGACCACGCGCCGGCTCTACGCACGATGGGAAGCGGCCAAAAAGGCCGCATCGGAAGCCTACACGGCAGAAGACCTGGAAAAAACTGAGCGCGAGGCAAAGCGCTCCGAGCAGGAACTGATGGACTCACTGCTGCATCTCCCTGCCATCCGCCGCGAATACAGCCATGACTGGCGCGAGATAGCCGAGCGCCTCGGCGAAGGCGAAGCCGCCGTGGAAATGGCGGAGGTAACCCTACCCGACAGTTCACGCTGCTTCGTGGCTGCCGCGATCACGCGCGGCTGCACTGCTCCCGCGATGGTGCAACTTGCATCGGCCGACGAACTGCTTGACACCTACGACATCAGCCCCGCCGACCCGAAGTTGTGGACTATGACAATCGGCCGGATAACAGAAGCTGTGCCGGATGCCGCACGCATATATTTCTCGCCATCGGGCATTCTGCACTTCGTGCCGCTGGAGTCGCTCGGCGGGGAGGGTGCGCCGGAACTGGTGCGCCTGTCGTCGACCCGCGAGCTGCTTCGCGACCGACGCGGCACGCTCCCCGCCACACGAGCCGCTCTTTTCGGCGGAATAGACTACACTACGTCCACGGACGCGGACGCGCCTGCCACACAGAAAAGCAGCCGCGACTATGCCTCGCGTGTGCGCTCGCTGCGCGAGGGCGCTTTTGTGCTTGACTCTCTGCCCGGAACGCGTCGTGAGGTGAACATGATCGCCGACATCCTCGGCAACGCACGCACCACTGTCTTCACTGACGACAACGCCACGGAGACAGCCGTGAGTGCGGCGGCAGCGAGCGACATAAACACCATGCACATATCGACCCACGGCTTCTACTGCACGCCGTCCGACGTGGCCGCGGCAGGCTGGAGCGCCATGCAGGCCAACGGCAGCAACACCGGTGCCGACGAGGCTCTGTACCGCACGGGGCTGTTCATGGCCGGAGCGGCGCAGGCGCTGACGTCCGACGCAACCGCCGACCCCGCCAACGACGGCATTCTGACTGCCGCCGAGATTGCCGGCATGCAGCTCGGGAATCTTGACCTTATTGTGCTGTCGGCCTGCGAGACCGGACTCGGCGACATAACCGGCGACGGCGTGTTCGGGCTGCAGCGCGGCCTCAAGAAAGCGGGCGCGGGAGCAGTGATGATGTCGCTGTGGAAAGTGGCGGACGATGCCACCTCCGTGCTGATGGCCGAGTTCTACCGCCGCCTTGCCTCCGGCACCAAGCCGCAGGCAGCGCTCGCCGCTGCAAAATCGGCCGTGCGAGCCCACCCCGACTGGTCCGACCCCTACTTCTGGGCCCCATTCGTACTCCTCGACGCCGAATAATGCACAAAAAATTAGGGGAGAGGGCGATATTTTTTGGCTATGTCGAAAAACTTTATTAACTTTGCCTCCCGAATTGACGAATAGTAACAAATAATCACACATATACGGCAATGAAACGTACTTATCAACCCCACAACCGCAAGCGCGTGAACAAGCACGGCTTCCGCGAGAGAATGTCCACCCCCGACGGCCGCAAGGTTTTGGCCCGTCGTCGCGCCAAAGGTCGCAAGCGCCTTACTGTAAGCTCCAGCATCGCCGGCAAGTAAGTTGCTCTCCCGACATTCGGAAAATCCGCAAACAGCTGCAAGCACTCCCACAGCCGGCGTGCGCGCAGCTGTATTTTTTTATTATTCGATATACCATGAAACGACTTTTTCTGCCGCTGGCAGCAGCGGCAATCGCCCTGGGCGCATGGGGACAGCGCATCGCCGTGCTGAGCGACGTGCATGTGACGCCCGGCAATGAGAACGACCGCCAACTGCGCGCAGCCGTAGAAGAAATAAACCGCGGCGGATTCGACTATGTGGTTGTGAACGGCGACCTCTCCAACGAGGGTTCGGATGCCGAACTTGCCAATGTCAAGACCATACTCGACGGCATCACAGCTCCGCTGTCGGTGCTTCCGGGCAACCATGAGAACAACTGGAGCCAAAGCGCCACGAAGACTTTCGTGGACACCTGGGGAAACGACCGGTTCATAGCCGCGGTGGGCGCCGACTCGCTCGTGATCGTAGGCATCAACTGCGGTCCGTACATGAAGATGGGCGACGGCCATGTGAAGCAGGAGGACCTGCACTGGCTGCGCGCCGAGCTGGAAAAAGCTGCGGCCAAGGGACGCCGCATTCTGTCGTTCAACCACTATCCACTGCGCGAGAACGACCTCGACAACTGGCGCGAGTATGTGCAGCTGCTACAGCAATTCCCCGTCATAGGACACATCAACGGCCATTATCACAGCTGGATTGAATACCGCGCAGGCGGCATTCCGGCCGTGATGACGCGCGCGCTCGACATGCGCGACGGCACCTACGGCTACACAATCCTGGAAGTCACTCCCGACTGGGTGCACGTCTACGACAAGAGCATCGGCCGCGACGCAGAGCCGCGCTTTGCCTTCGCCACGACCCACCGCAACGAGGACGTGGCCGACAAGACGACGGCATGGCAGCAACCCGATGGCTTTGAGGTGCAGAAAGTGTGGACCGACAGCGCCTCCATCTTCACACGTCTGGGCATAGACGCCGAACGCATCTACTTCGGCAACTCGCTGGGCGCCGCCCGTGCCATTGCCAAAGCCGACGGCAAAGAGCTGTGGAGCATACCCACCGGCGCGTCGCTCTTCGGCCGCCCCGTACCGGTGGCAAAAGGCCGCGTGTTCATCCCCACGGCCACCGGCATCGTGATTGCCGACGGCGTCACTGGCCGCGCCGTAAAGACCATCGCAAGCAAGGAAGGCCCGTATGTGGCCGACGGCATCACCGACCCGCGCAACGGCGATGTGCTCCTGGGAGGCTACAAGCGCATTGAACGCCGCACGCCTGCAGGCAAAGCCGTGTGGAGCTACGACTCGCTTTTCAACTACTGCCAGGCCGCTGCCGTGCTCGACGGCGACGACCTCTTCTTCGGTGCATGGGACACCAACCTGCGCTGCCTCGACGCGCGCACCGGACGCCTGCGCTGGGCATGGAACAACGGCAAGAAAGCCAACATGCTCGGTCCGGGCAACGTGGTGCCGGTAGTGACGGAAGACAAGGTGATAATCGTGGCTCCCGACCGCTACATGACGGCCATCGACCGCGCCACAGGCCGCACCATCTGGCGCGACAACAGCCACCGCTACCGCGAGAGCCTCGGCCGCAGCGCCGACGGCCGCGTTGCGTATGCTAAGACAATGGACGGCGAACTGGTGGCCGTAGACGCCTCCGCGCCCGTGTTCACAGAACTGTGGACCGTCGACATGGGCCTCGGCTACGACCACGCCCCCTGCATCGTGGCCGAGCGCGACGGCGTGGTGTACGCCGGCTCGCGCCGCGGCATCCTCACTGCCGTCGACCCCGCCGCGCGCCGCGTGCTGTGGCAGTTGCCAATAGGCGTAAGCGAAATCAACGGCATTGACCTCGACCCCACGTCGGACGACATTTATGTGTCGCTCATCGAGGGAACTATCTTCCGCGTGCGCAAACTATAACGACCATGAAAGTGTTTTACAAGTGAATGTTCATCACTTGCAAAACACTTTTCCATGTCCGCCCCGACAAAGAATCCGCTCACATTCGACCGCGTGGCCCGCATAGTGTTCTCGCTTGCGGTGGCCGCAGCGGTCGTTTGGCTTATATACTATCTGCGGGAGGCTCTGCTGCCGTTCGGCGTGGGCTGCCTCATCGCCTACATGGCCGAGCCGCTCGTGCAGTGGAACATGCGCTGGACGCACCTGCGCCGACGGCTCGTTCCTGTGCTGCTCACCCTGCTTGAGATCGCCGTGGTGCTCGGCGGCATGGTGGCGGCGTTCCTGCCCGGTGCCATCAGGGACTGCCACATGGTGAGCACTCTTGTGCAACGCTATGCCGACTCAGCCGACAATCTTCCCTTTTTGCCTGAGGGCGTGCATAAATTCATGCATTCCAACTTCGACCTGCACAGCATCGGCAATCTGCTGCACGACAGCGAGGTACAGAAGACACTGACGTCGGTAGCCGGATTCTTCACCGGCGGTCTCGACGCGATTGGCAGCCTGATAGAATGGGCGGTCGTAATCCTATATGTACTTTTTATACTGCTCAACTACCCGGGCATCATGCAAGGAATCCGCAACATGGTGCCGCCACGCTATCGCCCGGTGAGCAATCCCATCATCAGCAACGTGAGCAGCACCATGAAGCGCTATTTCCGCACGCAGGCGCTCATTGCGGCCATTGCCGGCACGATGTATGCCATCGGTTTCTCCATCGTGGGGCTGCCGATGTCGGTGGCGTGGGGCATACTTTGCGGCGTGCTGTTTATGGTGCCGTATGCGGTGTATATCAGCATCATACCGGTAACGTTGCTTTGCATCGTAGTGTCGCTCGACGGCGGAAGCACCGGGTTCTGGGCGCTATGGCTGGAGTGTATAGCGGTGTACGCCATCACCCAGAGCGTCTCCGACCTATACCTTACGCCGCATTTCATGAGCAAGTCGATGAATCTCGACCCGGCGGTGATACTGCTTGCGCTGTCGGTGTGGGGCACGCTGCTGGGCTTCCTCGGCATAATCCTCGCCCTGCCACTCACCACCGTAGCCATCTTCTACTACCGCCGCTACATCCTCGGCGAATCCGTCGCCCGCGCCGAAGACGGCACCTGACCCTCAACAGTTTTTTTGGGAGAGTGAGGAAAAAGTTGTAACTTTGCGGGTGCTATGGTATCCCGCAGGCTGAAGAGTCGGCCGCACAAGGGATTCAAAAGGGAATCCGGTGAGACTCCGGAACAGTACCCGCTGCTGTAAGTTCCACACACGCAGCCTCGTGCAACCAAGCCATTGGAGCCGCATGCTCCGAGAAGGCGCCACGAGGCGGAACAAGTCAGAAGACCTGCCACAGCCACCATCCGATTGAAGCCTGCGGGACTATGGGCTTGAGTTGCAGCTACCACCATTGCGGCATTATGCCTGCGCGCCCCCGACCGTGGGAACCGACGCAGAGCACGACACTCAGATATATTCCCGTCACGCAGTCTTTCGAGATGCGCAGACGGGATTTTTTCTGAGTACTCACCAACCATTGCCACAATATGCCTGCACACAAGGCTCTATTTTTAATCATCCTTTCATCCATGACGACAGCGGCCGCACATGCCGCCGAACCAGCCGACACCGCGCACACGCTGCGCGAGGTGGTGGTGACGGCACGGCGTCCGGCCGATGACATCATCCCCGCACAGGTGCTGAGCGGCGACGAATTGCGCCGGCTCAACAGCAACAGTGTGGCCGACGCGCTTCGATATTTCTCGGGCGTGCAAGTAAAGGACTACGGCGGCGTGGGAGGCATCAAGACCGTGAACATACGCTCAATGGGCACCAACCACACGGGCGTGGTGTACGACGGCGTGGAACTGGGCAACGCCCAGAACGGCCAGATAGACCTGGGGCAGTTCTCTCTCGACAACATCGAGGCCATATCGCTCTACAACGGTCAGAAAAGCGAGATCCTGCAACCGGCCAAGGACTTCGGCTCGGCCGGCTCGATATACATGCGCACGCGCACGCCGCAGTTTGCCGACGGCGAGACCTACCACGCCCGCGCCACCATGCGCACCGGATCGTTTGACCTCATCAACCCCTCGGCACTGGTGGAACTGCGGCTGAGCGAGCGCACCAATGCGTCGCTGAGCGCCGAATGGCTCAACTCGAGCGGCCGCTACAAATTCCGTTACCGCCGTGTCAACCCCGCCGGCGAGCTGGCCTACGACACCACAGCGGTGCGCGAGAACGGCGACATCAACGCCACACGCCTGGAAATCAACTTCAACGGCACGCTGCCGCAAGGCGAATGGCACTTCAAGGCCTACAACTACAACAGCGAGCGCGGCGTGCCGGGCGCCATCGTCAATAATGTGTGGCGGCGAGGCGAGCGCATATGGGACACCAACTCCTTCGCCCAAGGCCGCTACACAGGCTACTTCGGCCGCTTCACCACGCTCAACAGTATAAAGTACGCCCACTATCGCACGCACTATGTCAACAACGACGACAAGCAGGTGAAAATCGACAACCTGTACAAGCAGAAAGAGCTGTACTTTTCGTCGTCCAACCAGTACGAAGCCACGGCGTGGCTGCGCGTGTCGGCGGCATACGACCTGATGTGGAACACTCTCGAGGCCGACGTCTACGGCTTCGCCAAGCCCGACCGCATCTCGCAGTTCCTCTCGGCGGCGGCCGCTGTGGACCTGGGCCGCCTCAAGGCGCAGGCAAGCGCGCTGGGCACCTTCATCCACGACCGTCTGCAAGGCCAGCAGGCACCGCCGGACAAGAGCGTGTTCACCCCCGCAGTGTTCGCCTCGTGGGCGCCACTGCGCAGCCGCGACTTCTCCGTGCGCGCTTTCTACAAGCGCTCGTTCCGCATGCCCACTTTCAACGATTTATACTATGCCGACATGGGCAATTCGCAGCTGTCGCCCGAGCGAGTGACGCAGTACAACCTCGGCCTCGTGTACGACCACGCAGGCAGCGGCCTCATCACTGCCGCGCGTGTGAGTTCCGACATCTACTACAACCGCGTGCGCGACAAAATCGTGGCCTACCCCAAGGGCCAGCAGTTCCGCTGGACCATGCTCAACCTGGGCCTCGTGGACATCCGCGGCGGCGACGCCACGGCGCTGCTGACCATACAGCCCGTGCGCGGCCTTTTTGTGACGGGCCGCGCACAGTACACCTTCCAGCGTGCCATCGACATCACCAATCCCGCCGACAACTACTACCGCGACCAGATACCCTACATCCCGCGCCATTCCGGATCGGCCGTGCTGAACGCCACCTGGCGCGGCTGGGGGCTCAACTACTCGTGGATATATGTGGGCGAGCGCTACAACCAGCAGGAAAACATCCGCTACAACTACACACAGCCCTGGTACACGTCGGACCTTTCCGTCAGCAAGGATCTGCGCCTGGGGCGCGTGGGCCTGCGCGCCCTGCTTGAGGTGAACAACCTTCTGAGCCAGGACTACGACGTAATCCTCAACTATCCCATGCCCAAACGCAACTACCGCATAACTCTCTCCGTGGAAATATGAAGATGCAACAATTCTATATATTTATTTTTTTCTGCCCGCTCCTATGGGTGGCCACGAGCTGTCGCGACGACGAGCTCGTGGTGCCTACGGAGTATGACATCATCCCCGAGGTTCCCTCGGCGGAGTCGAAGGTGCGCGGATTCTACCTCGTGAACGAGGGCAACATGGGCTCCAACAAGTGCACCCTCGACTATTTTGACTATTTCACAGGCCTCTACGCACGCAACTTCTACGCCGAGCGCAATCCCTCGGTGGTGAAGGAGCTGGGCGATGTGGGCAACGACATAGGCATCTACGGCTCCAAACTCTACGTTGTGGTCAACTGCTCCCACAAGGTGGAGGTGCTCGACGCCCGCACTGGCGTGCGCATCGGCCAGATCGACATCCCCAATTGCCGCTATGTGCGCTTCCACCGCGGCTCGGCCTACGTCAGCAGCTATGTGGGCCCCGTGCTCATCGACCCGGACGCGCCCAAAGGCGCCGTCTACCGGGTGGACACGCTGTCGCTGGCCGTCACCGGCAAGGTGTCCGTGGGCTACCAGCCCGAGGAGATGGAGATTGTGGACGACTACATGTATGTGGCCAACTCCGGCGGCTATCGTGCGCCCGATTACGACAACACGGTGTCCGTGGTGCAGATGGTCGACTTCAAGCAGGTGCAGCAGATAGCCGTAGGCATCAACCTGCACCGCCTCAAGAAGGACCGCTACGGCAAGCTGTGGGTGACATCGCGCGGCGACTACCAGTCGCGCCCGTCGCGCCTGTATGTGCTCGAGAAAAAACCGGGCTACAATGAGATGCGCGTGGCCGACACCATCCCCGTGGCGTGCTCCAACATGGCTTTCCGCGGCGATTCGCTGCTCTACTACGCCACCGAGTGGAACAACTACACGGCGCAGAACACCATCAGCTACGGCGTCATCGACGTGCGCACGCGCGAGGTCATCTCCACCAACTTCATCACCGACGGCACTGAAAAAGAAATCACCATACCCTACGGCATCGCCGTGCACCCCGAGACGGGCGACATCTTCGTGACCGACGCCAAAAACTATGTGTCGTCGGGCACGCTCTATTGCTTCTCGCCCGACGGCCGCAAGAAATGGAGTGTACGCACCGGCGACATACCCGCACACATCACCTTCCTCCCCCGATGAAACACCTCTCCCTGTACATAGCTGCCACAGCGGCCGCCGCTCTGGGCGCCTGCGACGCCGAAGTGCCAATGGTGAACCTCGGCATCGACGACACATACTACATCGCGCGCATGCAGAAGCTCGACCTGCATCCGGCCCTCACCGGACAGTCCTACCGTTGGAGCCTTGTGCGCCCCGACGGCTCGGCCGCGCTGCTGGCCACCACCCGCGACTACATTTTCCTCACAACCGAGGAAGGCACCTACCGCCTGCGCTTTGAAATCGTCGACCCCGCGACACCCTACTCTTTCGACTTCACCATCAGCGTACTGCACGAGGAGATTGAGTACAGCCCCTACATAGCCCGCGTGCTGGAGTACTGCCCCGCGCCGGGCCAGTTCGTCAACGAGATGCCGCGCTTCGAGCCCGGCGACACCTACGCCGACATCCTGCAGAAAGCCGAGGAAAGCATCACGGGCAAAAACGATGTGATGATAACTCTCGGAGGCTTCGGCGGCTACGTCACCTTCGCCTTCGACCACACGGTGGTGAACGTGCCGGGCGAATACGACCTGCGCATCTGGGGCAACGCTTTCTACGAACTGCTGCAGCCCGACAAGAAGGGCGGCTCGGCCGAGCCGGGCATAGTGTCCGTAAGCTACGACGCCAACTGCAACGGCGTGGCCGACGACCCATGGTACGAACTCGCGGGCAGCGAATACGCCTCGCCGGCCACACGCCACGCCTACAGCATCACCTACCGCAGGCCCGATCCGTCGCACAAGCCCGTACCCGACGACGACAACTCGCTGAGCGACACGCAATACATCGCCTGGACCGACAGCGACGGCGCCACCGGCTTCATGCCCAAGAACTATTTCCACTCGCAGGAGTACTACCCGCTGTGGACCGACGCGCCGGAACTGACATTCACCGGCACGCTACTGGCGCCCAACGCCGTCGACCTCAGCGGCACGGGCACCTACTATGTGCTGTACGCCTACCCCTACGGCTACGTCGACAACCATCCCAACGAATACGCCGAGCTCAACAGCTTCAAGATAGACTGGGCCGTGGACGCCGACGGCAACCCCGTGGCGCTGCCGGGCGTCGACTTCGTCCGCGTCCACACCGCAGTCAACCAATACTGCGGCTGGCTCGGCGAAACCAGCACCGAGCTGTGCCGCGCCCAGGACCTCCACCTCTCCGATCCCACTCTCCTCCCTCCCGACCCCTTTGAATAACATCACCAAACCAATCATTATATGAAGAAACCACTACTCCTCATCGCCCTTGCAGCCCTCGCGGCCGACATGCAGGCACAACTCGTCGACTTCGACAAGATACAGTCGTGGACCGGAGAAGGCGAGAACCGTGCGGCGCTCGTAATCACCAACGACGCCGGCGCCTCCGACCCTCACGCCTACATCTGGGGTTACCGCTGGCCGGCCGGCGAGACACGCACCGGCGACGACATGTTCAAGGCCATCTGCGCCAACAACGAAAACCTGGTGCTACTCACACAGATTACGGGCCAGTACGGCTCCACCGTATGCGGCATAGGTTACGGCAGTGCCGACAAGCTGCTTGAGTACATACACTTCAATTTCGAGCGCGCCAAGGAATTCGAGTTCATAAATTTCGACTACTACCACGCCGACTCGTTCTTCGGGCAGGACGAAGCGCCCGGCGACAACACCCCCGACATCTGTCAGGCCGTAATCGACGAAGCGCGCACCAACCATACGCACGTGATTCAGCACCCCTTAGACCAGCCGCGCTACGGCTATCCCGCCTACGACTACGACTGCTGGGAAATGGACGACGAAGGCATGGACTACGGCTGGTGGAACTCAGCGTGGTACTGCGGATACTGGAGCTACTGGACTGCTTCCAAGACCGACACCGAGTGGATGTACAGCGGCACCGGCTTCACCGGCCGCCGCCTCTCCGACGGCAGCATGGATGCATGGTCGTTCACCATGTTCGACGACCCCAAGGTGGGCGGCATGGGTGAAGGGATAGCCCCGACGGAGGACCACGAATTGTACGTCTACGTTCCGGCCAAGACGCAGACCGGCATCGCCGACGCCGAAATCGCCGACACAGATGCTCCCGAGGAGTACTTCACCCTAACCGGCATGCGCGTGGACCGCGCGCACCTCGCGCCCGGCGTATACATAGTGCGCAAAGGCACCGCTACTACAAAGAAATACATAAGATAACATTACACCAATAATTCACATCATAATGTATGGACGCACCGGGGTGCGTCCATACAATCCGCGTACAGCTCACAGCTTTATACCGCAAAACATTTACAAAAATAAAATAACATACCAAACCAATCACCATCCCAAAAACATCACTATGAAAAAAGTTTTGTTTAGCCTCGGAGCGGCACTTTTCTGCACCTCACAGGCGATGGCTTACGACTTCATGGAAGGCGGTCTGGCTTACAATAAGCTGACCGACACCACAGTCGAAGTCACATTCAAGGGTGCGGACTACAACAGCGGCAAGGATTACACCGACGCTGCTTATGTGATTCCGTCCGAGGTGGCCAACGGAGGCGTCACCTACACTGTCACCCGCATCGGCGACAGCGCCTTCTACGGTTCCGTCGTTCAATCCATCACCCTCCCGGAGAGCGTAACCGAGATTTTAGATTTCGCCTTCGGCAACTGCCGCAACCTCAAGGAGCTCACGTTCCCCTCCGGCATTACTGCATTCCCCAACTTCGCACTGCCCCTTAGCAACAGCAGCGCGCTGGAAAAACTCACCATAAACTGCGACCCCGCGAAGGTCTCCGGCAAGATATTCACCGAGGCCGGCAGTCTGCCCAATCTGAAGGAACTGGTGTTCGGCCCCTATCTGCAGGAGGTCAGCGCCGCAGCCGTAAGCTATTGGGCCAACGGCACCGAGACCCTCACCATCGCCGCCGGCGATGGCACGCTGAAATGCGACCCCGCCGCCTTCGAGCGCTGGACCATGACCACGCTCAACATTGACCGCCCCGTGGAGCTCACCGTCCCGGACAATGTGAAAGACATTGCCGAGATACACATCGGCGACATCGAGCCCTTCACCACCGTGGCCATGAACTCGGCCAACTATACCACCGCCAAGCTCTATGTGCCCGGCGCACGCGTGGCAACCTACAAGGCCACGGAGCCGTGGAGCAACTTCGCCACTATCCTGCCGGAGCCCGGAACAGAAGTAGCCGACCAGACATACGGCTTCAACTACACACTGAACGAGGCCGACAACACGGCCGAAATCATCGCCGCCGACAACGTGGTCGACCCCTACACCGGCGACATCGAGATTCCCGCCACCATAGTGGTGGGCGGCAAGAGCTACACCGTCACCAGCATAGGCATGTACGCCTTCCGGGAGTGCGACATAACAAGCGTCAAGCTCCCCGCCACCATCAAGGAGATCAAAAATGGCGCGTTCTTCTGGTGCACCGATTTGGCTGAGGTCGAACTCAACCAGGGCCTTGAGAAACTCAACTACGACGTATTCGCCGGCACCAAGTCGCTCAAAACCATCGTCATCCCCGGCACCGTTAAGAATCTGCCCGGCGGCAACAGCTTCGCCAACAGCGGACTCACCACAGTGGTACTCGAGGAAGGCGTCGAGACCATCGAAGGCGACTTCAACGGCTGCACGGCACTCAACCGCGTGATGCTGCCCTCCACTCTCAAGGAGATAGGCCGGTCGACATTCGAAGGCTGCACGGCACTCAAATACATCGACATCCCCTCGTCGGTGCGCAACATCTATGGTCTTGCATTCGCAGGAACGGGTATCACCGAATTTGTGCTGCCCGAAGGCCTGCTGACACTGCAGGACCAGGCACTCGGCCAGATGAACGGCGCACTCAACTCCGACTACACGCTCAAAAGCGTGACGCTGCCCGCGTCGCTCACCGCGCTCAGCTACATGACCTTCAACAACGCCTGCGGCATCACCGAGCTGACCGTCAACGGCAACGGCACTCCCGTGACCGTGACCGGCAATATCCCCGCCAACCTGCTCAACACGCCTACGTCCGTCAGCGGCGTAGCGCCGCTTGAGACGCTCTATCTGAACCGCACGTTTGTCAACGGAAGCAGCACCGACATCACCTCCACCATCTTCGACCGCAAGACCACGCTCAAGAACGTGACCTTCGGCCCGGACATGACCACCGTGCCCGCGCTGCCCTCCTGCACCGCCATCGAAAGCATCACCGTCAGCGGCAACGCCGTGCCCGCCGTAAGCGGCACGGGCTACTCCGCCGAGACCTACGCCAACGCCGTGCTCAACGTGCCCCACGGCATGAGCGCCGCGTTCCGCGCACATGAAGTGTGGGGCAAGTTCGCTCACATCGAGGAAGATGCCGCCATCAGCGCCATCGATGCTGCCAAGGTGCGCCACACCGTGGGCACCGGCGCCAACAAGTACATCTTCGCGCTGGCCTTCAACAACGCCAACCGCCTCGACAACCTCGTGTGGGGCGTAGCCAGCGATAACGCCGCCCTCACCGCCGGCGAGGCCATCGCCATCATCGCCGACGCCGACCCGCGCCTGCAACTAACCACAGATGGCGAAGGCAACGTGACGGCCGCCGCATTCGACCTCGACGGCAACGGCGTCTTCGACATCAAGGACACCGCCGCCGAAGGCGACTGGAACACCGGCAAACGCATGCTGGCATCCGACGGCACCACCAAGGTGCTCTCCATCTGCCACGCAGCCACCACAGCGGCCGACGCACCCTACTACTTCTACCTTCCCGCCCCCGACGCCCAAGGCGTGTGGGTGCCCGAGGCCATGACCGTCAAGCTCAGCGACGAAGGCTTCATCCTGCCCGTGCTCGTTCAGCCTCAGGGCAAAACCGTGACCCTGACTACCAACTGGCAGGCATCGTCGAGCAACACAAGCTACCGCCTCGACCGAAACATCGTTGTCACGCCCTACACATTCCAGGACGGATCGTACCACGCCCGTCCCACATTCACAGGCAAGACCGGCACCACCTACATGCGCTATCGTCCCATAGTGGGCAGCAGCTACATCGAATCGAACTTCATGACGCTCACCGTAGAGGCCCCCGAGGTGCCCGTGACGGCCATCATCCTTGCTGAAAGCGAGATCAACGCAGGCCGCAACAAGACCGTCGACGTAGACTACACTTTCGAGCCCGCCAATGCCACCTACACCGCCGTCGCAATGACGGTTGAAAACACATCGGTTGCCTCCTATTCGGCCACGACCGGCCTAAAGACCAACAAAATAGACGGTACAACCTCAGTGACCGTCACAAGCAACTACGATGCCGACGTAAAGGCCTCGTTCACTCTGAACGTGTCGCTGCAGAACCCCGTAACCGACGTGCATTTCGGCCACGGCACAGAAAGCGGCATCATCAACGTCTACGTCAAGCAGCTCATCGGCCTCAAGCCCGTCATCGAGCCTGCCGACGCCGACATCCCCGACGTCACCATCACTCTGAGCGACAACGGCACGAGCAAAGACGACATGACTTGTTCCACCTACCGTGTGAACTGGTGGGACATCGACGGTGTGCGCAGCCAGTTCTATGAACTCTCCGGCCACCGCCCCACCGGCGACCATCCCGCCAAGCTGCATGTTGAATCGGCCGACGGCCACTTTGTCAAGGATTTCGTGGTGAACGTGCTTGAATCCGACCGCACGCCCATCGACTACACCGACGGCACCATCATCCTCAACGAGGAATGGTTCGGCCACACCAACGGCGGCCTCAACTACGTCACCCCCGAAAATGAAATCATCTATCAGGCCTACGAGCGCGAGAATCCGGGAATGAGCTTCGGCTGCACCTCGCAATACGGCACCATTTGGGCCGACAAGCTCTTCGTGGTGTCCAAGCAGCCGGCCGACGGCGGCGACGTTCTGCCCGGTGGCGGTTGCCTCGTAATTGCCGACGCCAAGACCCTCAAACGTATCGGCGGCTCCTACGACCGTCCTACCTTCAACGGTGTCACAGGCGACGGCCGTGGCGTAGCAGGTGCAACGCCCGACAAGATATATGTCAGCACCAGCAACGGCATCTACATCTACGACATCACCGACGTGGAGAATCCCGTCATCACCGGCCGCATCGGCAGCGACGACAGCCAGGACCTCTACAATGGTCAGACCGGCGACATCATCAACGCCGGCCGCTATGTCTTCGCCGTACAGCAGGCCGGCGGCATACTCTGCATCGACCCCGAGACCGACGAGGTGGCAAAAGCCATCACAGACCCCAACGCCCAGGGCGTGACGCAGACCGCCGACGGCACCGTGTGGTACGCCACTATAGCCGACGGACACTCCGTGTTCGTCGGCCTCGACCCCGAGACTCTCGAAGAAACGCAGCGCATCGACATGCCCGCAGAAATCGGCACCGTGCAATGCGGCTGGGGCGCATGGCGCTCTACTGCCTTCAAAGGCGACTGGGAGACAGGCGACCTGTGGTTCGTGACCGGCGCTGCCGGCATCATGGGCGGCGCAACGGGCGACTACTATCGCTTCAAACCCGAGAACGATAACCCCGCCGACATCAAGCCATTCTTCTCTCTCAAGGAGGTGAAGGGTATCAACGACTTTGGCGAGGAAGTTGGGCATATGACCTACGGCACTCCCTGCTTTGACCCGCGCAACAACCGCCTCGTAGTGATGGCAGGCCGACAGGGTGCAGCCAGCGGCGGCTATCGCGACCACTGGATTCACTTCGTGGACGGCGACTCGCAGGAGATCACCACAACGCTGAAGCTCAACGCCTACTACTGGTTCCAGTCGCTGCCTATCTTCCCGGACAAGCACGGCGCCGCGCTCGCCGACGACTTCGAGGAAGTGAAGCTGGCCATGACGCAGCCCGAAGGCACAACCATCGACCTGCGCGACCATGTGAGCGACGCCGACAGCCACGACGCCAACATCCGCTTCAGCCTCCCGGCAGTCAACGCCCTGGCCGAGGAAGAAGGCAACGCAGCCGCCACTCTCGACGGCTCGAAACTGACACTCACTCCTGCCGCCGTGGGCCACACCAATGTGCTCGTGGAGGCTCAGAGCAACGGTCGTGTGGCCACGCTCAGCATCCCCGTGCATGTGCGCCAGACCACAGGCATAGATGATGCTGCCGAGGATGCGGCCAACATCCGCATCGCCGACAACCGCGCCTACATCTACGGCTACGCCGGCACTGACTTTGCCGTGTACAACGCCGCAGGCGCGCTGCTGACCCGTTTCACCGCCGACACCGACGCCTATGTGGCTCAGTTCGGCTTTGAGCCGGGCATCTATGTGCTCTCTGCCAAGGGTGTATCCGTCAAGTTCATTGTACGATGACCATCCGGCTCTTCCTATTAGCCGCGGCGGCAGCGGCTTCGGCCGCTGTCGCCGCGGCCGAAGGGTCGCCCGACTACACAAAGGGCGTGCTTTTCGTGAACGAGGACTGGTACGGCCATCAGAACTCTACCGTCAACCACCTCTCTCCCGACGACCCCGACGGCAACTACTGGCACTACCGCGTGATTCAAGCCGAGAACCCGGGCGTGGAGCTGGGTTGCACCAACCAGTACGGCGCGCGGTGGAAAGGACGCCTGTATCTGATAGCCAAACAGGAACGCGACCCGGGCGCCGACATCACCGGCGGCCGTATCACCGTGGCCGATGCGCGCACCCTCAAGGTGCTGCACCAAGCCACCACCATCGACCCCTCCGGCGCGCAGTGCGACGGCCGCGGCTTCATAGGCGTGGACGAGCACAAGGGCTATGTTTCCACAAGCAACGGCGTGTGGATTCTTGATCTCGACACCTACGCCATACTCGGCCAGGTGGAAGGCTCGGCCAACCCTAACGCCGGCGGCGACAACGACAAACCCAACGACGACCCCACCGGATCCCTCTACCACGGGCAGAGCGGCTCGATGGTGGCAGCCGAGGGACGCATCTTCGTGGCACATCAGCAGTATGGCCTGCTGGTGGTCGACCCTGCGGAGGACCGCGTGACCGACGTCATATCCATGGACATCGTGGCCGAGGGCGCCGGAATAGGCTCGGTGGTGCGCTCGCGCGACGGCATGCTGTGGCTGTCGGTGGCCAAGAACAAACAGGGCACTGGCGCCACGCTGCCCTACATCGTGCGCCTCGACCCCGCCACGCTTGAGACCACCGTCATCGCCGTGCCTGAGGACATGTACCCGCCGGCCAACTCGTGGTACGCCTGGACGCCCGACGCGTTCGTGGCTTCCACCGTGCAGAACTGCCTTTACTGGAAAGGAGGCCCAAACCGCTGGTTCAGCGGCACGCAAATCTACAAGTACGACATCGACACAGCCACACTCTCTCTGTTCATCGACCTCGACGCCGAGGGGGCCAACTGGAAGCTGTACGGCTGTTCGCTGGGCGTGCATCCCGTGACCGACGAGTTGTACATGTCGCTCTACCACGAGTTCGGCACGCCCACCTACATCACCCGACGCTACGGGCCGGACGGGCGCGTCGTCCGCGACTACGACATGATACGCAACTACTGGTTTCCCTCGCTGCCTCTCTTCCCCGAAGGGCAGGAGCAAAGCGGCATCACCGACGCGGAAGCCGACAGCGAGGCCTATGCCCCCGTGGAGTTCTACAACCTGCAGGGCATACGCGTGGACGGCACATCGCTTGCCCCGGGCATCTATATCCGCCGACAGGGCCGCACCGCAACCAAAGTGCACATTAAATAGCCCCACGGCCTGATCCTGATTACAAAAAAGGGGCGCTGCGGTGATTCCGCAGCGCCCTCTTCTATAGGCCACACCAAAGGATGCGATGAAACTCCGAAAAGACAGGGTTTGAGTGCTCGCCGTCCTTTGTAATCCTCCGGCTCTGAGGCATCCGCAACCAAAGCTGCGGTCGAGGCCCGCCATTGGGCGGCAAAGCTTGTCTCGGCATTTCAGTAAAAATTGAAGAGTTTCCCAATCTACTTTGATGTGGTTGTTTCTTTCTCCGGTGCTCTCTTGCTCCGTGATTTTATAACGCAAAGTTAATGTTTGCTGTTCGTTTCTCCAAATTTTTTTGATAATTTTTTTCGACAGCAGCATGCGTCTCTTAACACTGACGTATGCACACGACAAAGCAGTGCGATGCCAAACGCATGCACTGCTACTGTTTTTTGTGCTATTGCCGCCGGAGCTCACGCCCGGCGCAGCAAACAAAAGGCGTTGATTCTTATTCCTCTACGCTGCGGAGCTGCTGCACGTAGACGGCCTTCATCATCTTCTTGCGGTTGGTGACGGAGGGTTTCTGGAATGCCTGACGAGCACGGAGTTCCTTTACGACACCGGTGCGTTCGAATTTACGCTTGAATTTCTTGAGAGCGCGCTCAATGTTTTCGCCTTCTTTTACTTGTACAATAATCATATTATTCTTGTTGTTTATTTTTTGTATTTCTTAGCTGTGTGATTTGCGTTTAGCGGGGCAAAATTACGCATAACTTTTGACATGACAAAACTTTCGCCCTTCAAAACTGAAATTTTTCTAAAATTATTTTGATTATTTTGATTCGGCGGGGAGGAAGCGGATGAGTTGGTCGGCTATGGCACGCATGCCGGCGGCGTCGGGGTGCCCCATGCGTTTCTCCACGTCATGCAGTTCGAGGCAGCGGACGCCGCGCGCGGCGCACTGCTCCAATATTTTTTCGCGCAGCGGGCCTTTGATCTCATCGTTGAGCATAAACACGGCTTCGGCCCGGGGATAGAGAGCGCCGAGTTGCTGAAGCAGATAATCCATGGCCGGAGCGAAAGCATAGAAAGGATGCGGAAGCGGCTCGGCCGATTCCTCCGGCGTGATGGCCGCGTGCGACCAGTAATCGTTCGTTGCGCCGAACACGAGTATGATGTCCGGGTCGCCGAGGTCAAACACCCTGTGGGTGAAAGCGCGATGGCTGTAGTCGGCACCGTCATAGCCACGGTTGCAGATGGTGGCGCCGGAGTAGGAGTTGTTGCGTTCGAGCTCCCAACCCGTACGTTCCAGGAAGATGCGCCACCATGTGAGTTCGGGCGAAGTGACGTCAGTCTTTTCTGCCGGGTCGCCGGGGAAGTACCAGCTTTCGTTGGTCTCGGGTTGCACGCAGCCCTGGAAGGTGGAGTAGGAATCGCCGAGAATCGACACCTTGCGGGCATTGAGCGACACGGCGCACAGGACCGTCATCGCCACTAAAATCATTTTTTTCATGATATGTCTGTTATACTCCCGGTCTCGCATGGTTATACTATCTCCGGCCGGGCACGATTTTCCGCACAAAGTTAAGCATAAAATATTGAAAACATTTGGCAGTACGATGAAAAATACGTAAATTTGCAGGCAATTTTTCCGCAACGGGCCCGAAAAAAGCGGGGCGCATAGCAACGACGCCTCCGCCCGCCGGAGTAACTTATTAAAGTTCAGATAAATGTACGTTATCGTAGAAATTCAGGGACAGCAGTTCAAAGCTGAAGAAGGCAAGTTCCTGTATGTGCACTACCTCGGCGAGAATGTCGAGCAGGGTGCCACCGTGGAGTTCGACCGCGTTCTCCTCGCCGACAAGGATGGCGAAGTGCTCGTAGGCGCTCCCACAGTAGAAGGCGCTAAAGTTGTATGCGAAGTAGCCGAATCCCTCGTAAAGGGCGACAAGGTGATCGTGTTCAAGAAAAAGCGTCGCAAAGGCTATCGCCGCAAAAACGGCCATCGCCAGTACTTCTCGAAAGTCGTGATCAAACAAGTTGTTGCTTAACCCCTAAAAACACTATCAGAAATGGCACATAAGAAAGGTGTAGGTAGTTCTAAGAACGGCCGTGAGTCGGAAAGCAAACGACTCGGTGTTAAAATTTTTGGTGGTCAGTTTGCCAAGGCCGGCAACATCATCAAGCGTCAGCGCGGCACCGTCCACCACCCCGGCCTCAACGTAGGCATCGGCAAGGACCACACGCTCTACGCTCTCGTTGACGGCACCGTTCTCTTCACCGAAGGCAAGAACGGCCGCAAGTTCATCAACATCACTCCTATCGAGGCTTAAGCCGCGAAAGCGAAAGCACTGACAACCGGCGCCCCGGCCCTTGTGGCCGCGGGCGCCGGCTCTTTTTTTTTACAGGAGAGCGGACAAAACTTTTTTTTGCCGAGACGTGTTCTATCTATACACGTTTCAACAAAAGGTTTATGAGTTCGTCACAAATGCTCGGTCTGCTGCTCGCAGCAGCAGCCCCTCTCGGATTGCAGGCTGAAAGCCTCGGCGACATCGCCGACCGGCTTTCGGCTGCAACGCCATACCACGCCACCGCACACTACGAAGTGCTCCTGCCGCAGAGCGAGGAGCCCGTGGCCTACGAAGTGGCGCTTAATGCCGCCAAGCCGGCCACGCGCGACACTCTCGCACCGTGCGACTATCTGATAGACTGGACCATGGACACGCCATCAGGCCCGAGCCGCGGGTTCAGCGCTTACTTCGGCGGCCACCACTACCGCTTCCGCGACAAGCGCCTGCAAGAGTACCATTTCGACGACAGCGCCGCACCCTTCGTGGCGCGCGGCACGGTGCGCCTCGGCGTGCAGCAGCAGGCGCAGTTCGCCTCGCTGCTGCCGGCGTTTCTGGCCGAACGCATGCGCGAAATCGAGGCCGACAGCAGCTACACATATAATATAACAGAGACACCCGCAACGGTCAGGGTGCAAGGTGTGCAACGCTTCGGAGGTGTGGACGGACTTGAATTCAGCTACACGTTCGATACCGAGAGCGGTCTGCCCGTGGAAGCCGAGTTCTGCCACAACCCGGGGCAGATGAGCGAGCAGACTGTGGCGGTGCGCTACGGCGCCCCCGACGTGGCCACCATGGACGCCACCCTCTCCGAACCTGCGCTGATGGCCCTTTATCCCGAAGCCTTCAGCCGCTACCGCGAGAGCGACTACACGCTGGCCAATCTGCCGGGCCGGCCGCTGCCCGAAGTTTCAGCCCCCACTCTCGGCGGCGAGCGTTACACGCGCCGCAGCGGCGAGCCGTTCGGCACTCCGGCCGTGGTGGCCCTGCTTGATGCCGACGTAGACGGTTGCGCCGAAACCGTCGGCCAGCTGCGCGAGGCCGTGGCGGCATCGCCCCGCCAGGGCGCGCTCATCCTGGCATTCGTCAGCAACCACCCCGACGCCGTGGCCGACGCAATCCTTGCTCCGCACCCGGGCGAGGTGATTCTCACAGGCGCGCGCGGACTTGCACGGGCCTGCGGGGCCACAGCCACACCGGTGGTAATAGTGTGCGCATCAGACGGCACCGTGCAAAATGTGCACACCGGTCGCAACAAAGAACTGCCGTCGCTTGTTATGCAAGAAATGATAATTGCAAAATAACACCGCTCTATGGAAACTGTCTATCTCAAAGGCACACCCTGCCACACCTATGGTACGCTTCCCGAAATAGGGTCGAAAGCTCCCTGCTACACGCTGGTCGACAAGGATTTGAAAGACATCAGTTGCCTTGATTTCCTGGACCGCCGCGTTGTGCTCAACATATTTCCCAGCGTCGACACCGACGTGTGCGCCGCTTCCGTGCGCCGCTTCAACAAGGAGGCAGCCGGCGTGCCCGACGTGTCGGTGATCTGCGTGTCGATGGACTTGCCTTTCGCCCAGGCCCGCTTCTGCGCCGCCGAAGGCATTGAGAATGTGACGGTGGCCTCGGCATTCCGCTCGCCCATGTTCGCCCAGAAGTTCGGCCTGCAGCTTGTCGACGGCCCGCTGGCCGGCCTGCTCGCCCGCGCTGTCATCGTGCTCGATGAAGACCGCAAGGTGATATACACCCAGCTCGTGAGCGAAATCACCACCGAGCCTGACTACGAGGCAGCCATCGCCGCCCTTAAGAAGTAATATACCTAAATGAAATGCGCCTTCCGCAAGCTTGCGGAGGCGCATTTCATTATTGCTTCTGCCGAGACTTATTCAGCGGCGGGAGCGGCAGCGGGGGCAGCAGGAGCCATGGGCTTGGCTTCCCAGCCGAGAGCGCTTGCACCCAGCACGGCGGCGTCGGCATCCTTGAGCTCGCTCAGCAGCACTTTGGCCTTGCCTTTGAACACGTTGAGCATGTTGCGGTCCATGGCTTCGCGCAAGGGCTTGAGCAGGAGCTCGCCGCTCTTGGCAAGACCGCCGAAGATAACGAATGCCTCGGGCGAGGAGAACACAGTCATGTCGGCCATAGCCTCGCCGAGGATAGTGCCCGTGTATTCAAACACGTCCTTGGCCAGCTTGTCGCCGTTGATGGCTGCCTCATACACATCCTTCGAGGTGATGCTCTCGATGGGAAGGTTGCGCAGAGTGGAGGGTTCGGTGCGTATCTCGAGGAACTCGCGAGCCGAGCGGGCCACGCCGGTGGCCGAGCAGTAGGCCTCGAGGCAACCGGTGCGGCCGCAGCCGCAGAGGCGACCGTTGTTGCGCTTCACAATCACATGTCCGAGCTCGCCGGCAAAACCGTCGTGGCCGTAGACCACCTGGCCGTTGATCACGATACCCGAACCGACACCGGTGCCAAGCGTAATCATGATGAAGTCCTTCATGCCGCGTGCGGCGCCATAGGTCATCTCGCCGATAGCGGCGGCATTGGCGTCGTTGGTGACAGCCACGGGAATACCGAACTTGGCACTCACCATCTGCGCCAGGGGTATGGGCGAAGGCCAGGGCAGGTTGGGAGCATCGACAATCATGCCGTTATAATAGTTGCCGTTGGGGGCGCCTATGCCTATGCCGTGGATTTTGTCCTCGGCGTCGTTGGCTTTGATCAGACGGCTCGCTTCGGTGTAGAGTTCATCGATGTAATCTTCAATCTTACTGTGCTTTGCTGTCTTGATGGAATCGGAGGCAATGACAACGCCGCGGGCGTCTACGATACCGAACACCGTATTGGTGCCGCCGATGTCTATGCCAAGTACATAAGGTTTCATTTGCTTTGTGTTAAGGTTAAGAATTTCTACCGCAAAGATAAGCAATTAGAGGGAGAGCGACAAGAAAAACGCCCTATTATGAAGAAATTTTAAGAAATCAGTCAAAACTATCAGATTTACCGCAGCTTGTACCCTTCCGCCGACACAGCGTAACACTTGATAGGCTTTGTTAACACAAAGTATATATTTTGATATACTCCACAAAATATAACATACGAGATATACTGCTGAGAATCAGCGCTTGTTAACATTTAATAT
>CAMWNB010000015.1 GCA_947175495.1 uncultured Porphyromonadaceae bacterium
CGTGGCGGGTCACTTTGGGTGGGGGTTTGGTGCAGTATCAGGGGGTTATCAACAACTTTCTGGCCATTGTGAAGGGGCCCCCTCTCGGCAGGGCGCGAGCGCTCGCGCCCTGCCGAGAGCATCCTGCGCGAGGTGGCCGACCTGCGCTCGCGAGGCTTCAAGGAAGTGACGCTGCTGGGCCAGAACGTCAACAGCTACAGCTACGCGCCCGACGAAGGAGGCGAAACCATCGGCTTCGACCGCCTGCTGGCCATGGTAGCCGAAAGCGCGCCCGACATGCGCGTGCGCTTCACCACCTCCCACCCCAAGGACATGAGCGACGCCACGATAGCCGCCATGGCCTCCCACCCCAACATCTGCCGCCATGTGCACCTGCCCGTGCAGAGCGGCAGCGACGCCGTGCTGAAGGCCATGAACCGCAAGTACACCCGCGAATGGTATCTCGGACGCATAGCCGCCATCCGCGAGGCCATGCCCGACTGCTCCATCACCACCGACCTCTTCACAGGCTTCCACGGCGAGACGGAGGACGACTTCGAACAGACGCTCGAACTGATGCGCACCGTCGGCTTCGACTCGGCGTTCATGTTCAAATATTCCGAGCGCCCCGGCACCCTGGCCGCGCGCACGATGCCCGACAATGTGCCGGAAGAGGTGAAAATCGACCGCCTCAACCGCATGATAGCGCTCCAGAACGAGCTCAGCGCAGCGAGCAACCGCCGCGACGTGGGCAAGGAGTTCGACGTGCTGGTGGAGGGTGCGAGCAAGCGCAGCGCCGAGATGCGCGTGGGCCGCACAGGCCAGAACAAGACATGCGTTTTTCCGCGCGGGGCGTTCCGCAATGGCGACACCGTAAGGGTGCGCGTCACCGACGCCACCTCCGCGACCCTCATATGCGAACTATGCGAATAGGCAACCTCGACCTTGGCGAACGCCCCGTGGCCCTGGCGCCGATGGAGGACGTGACGGACGCTTCGTTCCGGCTGATATGCAAGGAACTGGGCGCCGACATGACCTACTCTGAATTCGTGTCGGCCGACGCGCTCATCCGCAACATCGCCGCCACCACGCGCAAGCTGGAGATACACCCCGAGGAGCGGCCCACGGCCATACAGATCTACGGCCGCGACGTCGACTCGATGGTGGAGGCCGCGAAGATTGTGGAACAGGCCCGTCCCGACATCATCGACATCAACTTCGGCTGCCCCGTGAAAAAGGTGGCCGGCAAGGGAGCCGGCGCAGGCATGCTGCGCGACATCCCCAAAATGCTTGAAATCACACGCGCCGTTGTGCGCGCCGTCAGCCTGCCCGTAACGTTGAAGACGCGTCTGGGTTGGGACCACGACCACCGCATCATCGTCGAACTGGCCGAGCAGCTGCAGGACTGCGGCATCGCAGCCCTGACCGTGCACGGGCGCACGCGCTCGCAGATGTACACCGGCACTGCCGACTGGGAGATGATAGCACGCGTGAAAGAGAACCCGAGACTGCACATTCCGCTGATAGGCAACGGCGACATCTGCACGGGCGACGACGCCGTGCGCGCCTTCCGCCACTACGGCGTGGACGGCATCATGGTGGGACGCGCGTCGATAGGCGCGCCATGGGTGTTCCGCGACATCCGCCGCGCGCTGGCCGCCGACGCCGGCGACACCGTGCCACCGGAACTGACGGTGGCCGAGAAGATGGCCTGTCTGCGGCGCCAGATAGCCGAAAGCATCGACCGCATCGACGAGTACCGCGGCATCCTGCACATACGCCGCCACCTGGCAGCGTCGCACCTGTTCAAAGGCATCCCCGACTTCCGGGCCACGCGCATAGCCATGCTCCAGGCTCCCACGCCCGCCGAGCTCGACGACGTGCTGCGCCGCGCCGAAGAAATGGTAAGAAACGCAAAACTATAAATAAACATATGAAACTCAAAAACATCTCTCTTCTGATGGTTGCGCTCGCGGCCGCCGTGGTGGCATGCTCGAGCACAGAAAGTACCCTCTCGAGCCGCCACATGAGCGCCGGACAGTTCTCGACGGTAGTGGTCAGCGGCTCGCTCCCCGTGGAGCTGCGCCAGGTGCCCGACTCGGCAGGGCAAGTCGTTGTGACTGCCAGCGACCGGGCCATGGCCGACGTGCGCGTGGTCAACTCCGGCGGCACACTCGCCATAAGCTATGAATCGAAGCCCGGAATGCAGGGCTACAGCCGCGAGGTAAAGCGCGTGGTGGCCTACTGCGGCCGCGAAATCGGACAGCTGCGCCTCACCGGCAGCGGAATGCTCAGCGCCAAGAGCCTGCGCACGGCGTCGGACCTAACCGTGGTGCTGACAGGCAGCGGCATGATAAACCTCAACGACGCCGTGTGCGCCAACTTCGCCGGCAGCCTCACCGGCAGCGGAATGCTCAACATCAATGGGCTTAAAGCCCGCAACGTGAGCGTCTCCGGCACCGGCAGCGGAATGCTCAACGCCAAGGACGTGGACGCCTCCTCCTTCAACTGCACCGAAAGCGGCAGCGGCATGATCAACACGAGCGGCACTGCCACAAAAGCCTCGCTGGCTCTGCGCGGCAGCGGCATGGTCAACGCCAAAGAACTGCGCACGCAGAGTGTGAGCGTGTCGTGCAGCGGCAGCGGCATGGTCAACTACGACCCCTCGGCCACCGGCGTGAAAGTGGTTTCCGGCCGCCCGAACGGCAAAGGCACAGTAACCCGATAACAGAACATCTTTATGAAAAAAATATTCATGGCGGCCATCGCCGCCGCATGCACTCTGGCCGCCGCGGCGCAGACCAAAGACTACACGCTCCGGCTCGAGGATTTCGACGAGCTGCGCGTGGTCGACGGCATCAACGTGGAGGTGAGCTGCTCGGAGGATTCGGCAGGCATGGTCACGTTCACATGCGCACCCGCGCTGGCCGACGTGCTGATGTTTGAAAGCGGCAAAGGACGGCTGAAGGTGCAGGTGGCCATCGGAGAGGACGGCCCGCGCACAGGACTGCCCACCGTGCATGCCTACTGCTCGACGCTCACCCGCGTGGAAAACTCCGGCGACAGCATCGTGGCCGTAAGCCTGACGGGCCCGCAGACGCAGTTCAAGGCTCGGGTCATCGGCAACGGCACCATCGTCGCCGACGGCATTTACACCAACGCCGCCGAAGGACGCATCAGCACCGGCCACGGCCACATCGTGATGCGCGGCAAAGCCGCGCGGGTGAAGCTCAGCAACATCGGCACCGGACCCATCGAGGCCGGCGCACTGACGGCCAAAGAGGTGAAATGCTGGGTGCTCGGCACCGGCGACATCGACTGCAACGCATCCGAGAGCCTCAACATAGTGGGCGCCGGAAGCGGCACCGTCTACTACACAGGCTCCCCCAAGACACTCACCAACCGCTCCATCGGCGTAAAGGCCGTGCAAGTGGGCGAACCGACCGATACCGAAGAATAGGCATTTGGAAAAGTCGCTGAAACACCGCACGGCCGGCACGCTGAAATGGAACACCGTCGACCGCCTGGCCACGCAGCTGCTCTACGCCGTGACGGGCGTAGTGCTGGCGCGCGTGCTCTCGCAGGAGGACTTCGGCCTGGTGGGTGCCGTGCTCGTGTTCCAGGCATTCGCCTCGCTGCTCGTCGACAGCGGCTTCTTCTCGGCTCTGGTGCAGCGCAAACACCCGACACAGCTCGACTATAGCTCGGTGCTGTGGTTCAACATAGCCATGGGCGTAGTCCTGTACGCCGTTGCGTGGGCGTGCGCGCCGCTGATAGCCGACTGCTTCGGCGGCGACGGGCGCCTGGTGCCGCTGACACGCGTGATGTTCCTGTCGGTGCCGCTCAACGCCACGGCCACGGTGCAGTGCTGCCGTCTGGTCAAGCGCATGGACGTGAAAATGGTGGCCGTAGCCAACTCGCTCGGTCTTATCGCAGGAGCCGTAGCCGGCATATCGCTGGCGCTCGCAGGCGCCGGAGCCTGGGCCATCGTGTGGCAGACGCTCACCCTTGCAGCCGTCAAGAGCGCCACACTGTGGACCACGGAGCGCTGGCGCCCGTCGATGGCATTCTCGATGCGCGCCCTGCGCAGCTACATGGGCGTGGGCACGCGCGTGCTGCTGACATCGTTTCTCAACACCGTGTTTCAGAACATCTACTCCTTCTTCGTGGGCAACCGCGTGGGACTGGCCTCGCTCGGCTACTACACGCAGGGCGACAAATGGAGCAAGATGGGCGTGCTCAGTATCAGCCAGGTGCTGACATCGTCGTTTCTGCCCACGCTGTCGGAAGTGCAGGACGACCCCGAACGCTTCCGCCGGCTGGTGGCACGCATCAACCGCTTCACAGCCTACATGCTGTTTCCGGGCACGCTGGGCCTTGCCGCCATGGCCACGCCGATATTCCACACGCTGTTCGGCACCAAGTGGGACGCGTCGATAGTGCTGTTCCAGATGCTGCTCGTGCGCGGCGTGTTCACCGTGCTCAACGCACAGTACAGCAACTATGTGCTGTCGCTGGGCCATGCCCGCGACGTGGTGTGGCTCGAGGTGCTGCGCGACGGCACGGCGCTCGTGGCGCTCGCCGCCACGCTGCCCGTGATAGCGCTATCCACGCCGGCCGACCCCGTGCTCGGACTGCGCTACATGCTGTGGGGTCAGATCGGAGCCACGGCGCTGACGTGGGTGGTCTCGGCTGCGGTGGCCGCGCGGCGCGTGGGCGCCACGATGTGGAGCTTCGTCACCGACCTCGCACCCTACGCGGCACTCACGCTGCTCATCGTGCCGGTGATGCTGCTGTGCGGCAGCCTCACCGACTCTCCCCTGGCCGCATGCGTCGTGGAAGGCGCCGTAGGCGTGGGCCTTTACATGGGCGCCAACCGCGTGGCCGGATCTAAGATTCAAGAGGAAATGATTGGCTATTTCACAGGAAAAAACAAACTCTGAATTATGAAGAAAGAAGATTTAAGAATAGTGTTTCTGGGCACGCCGGAATTCGCCGTCGAAAGCCTCGACCGCATCGTGCGCGAGGGCTACAACGTGGTGGGCGTCGTCACTATGCCCGACAAGATAGCCGGCCGCGGCCACAAGATGATACAGTCGGCCGTCAAACAGTATGCCGTCGACCACGGCCTGCACCTCATGCAGCCCGAAAAGCTTAAAGCACCCGAATTTGTCGACGAGCTGCGCGGCCTCAACGCCAACCTCTTCGTGGTCATCGCCTTCCGCATGCTGCCCGAAGTGGTGTGGGCCATGCCCGAGCTGGGCACATTCAACCTGCACGCCTCGCTGCTGCCCCGCTACCGCGGCGCCGCGCCCATCAACCGAGCCGTGATGAACGGCGACACCGAGACCGGCGTCACCACCTTCTTCCTCAAGCGCGACATCGACACAGGCGACGTGCTGCGCCAGGAGCGCATCGACATCGGCCCCGACGAGAACGCCGGCAGCGTGCACGACCGCCTCATGGCCCTGGGCGCCGAAGTGACGCTCGACACCATTGCCCACATCGTGGCCGGCGACCTCAAGCCCGTGCCCCAGGACCAGCTCCTGCAGGGCGAGGAACCCACAGCCGCTCCCAAGATATTCAAGGAAACGTGCCTGATGGACTGGACCCGCACCGCCGCCGAGCTGCACAACCATGTGCGCGGCCTGTCGCCCTACCCCGCGGCATGGACCGTGCTGCGCCCCGCCGATGGCGGCGACGACACGGAACTGATGGTGTTTGAGACACGACTCACCGACGAGACCACGCAGCTGCCCGCAGGCACGCTCCTGCCCGACACCCGGCGCATGGCAGCAGCCACCGCCGACGGCCGCGTGCTGGAACTCGTGAGCGTGCGGGCCGCAGGACGCAAGCGCATGAGCGGCGCCGACTTCCTGCGCGGCGCGCGCCTCTCCCCCGGAGCGTCATTCATCGCGCCTGCCCCCGCCGAAGCATAAGCCCCCTGCACAGACTGCCGCATACGCGCTAAAAATTATTAAAAAGGGGCGCGGCGAGGGATTTTTGGCAGCCCGGGCGCGGAAATGTCGCGCATTATAGCTAACTTTACGCCACGATGCGCGCCCGCCGCACCGTGGCGAACTTTATACCTCATTGATATGTTTAAACATAAATCGTTTTAAACTATCAAACCCTTAGAGCTATGAACGAATACGACTATAACAATAAGCCCGCAGAAGAACACGACTCGCGCCGCGAAACCTCCGGCACAGGCACTCCGGCAGTGATGCGCAACATCTTCGGCATCATCATGATCATCGTCTATGTGGGCATGGGTGTGCTCCTGCTCATCAACTACTTCCGCTGGGAAGGCGACTGGGCCTGGACCCGCTATGTCGTCGGCATCATGCTGATCATCTACGGCGTATGGCGCGCCTACCGCCAGGTAAAAGGAATCGACTCCTCGCTCTGAACATGAAAAAGACACTCCGCACCATTCTTCCGGCCGTCTGCGCCCTCTTGCTGAGCGCAGGCGCAACCTCGTGTCTCAAATACGAGAAAAAAGCCAACTCCTCGACCACAGGCACAACCACGATGGTGTGCGACGCATCGTTCCAAAACATCATGCAGCAGGAAGTGGACGTGTTCGAATACCAGTATCCCGACGCACACATCCTGACACGCTACGAACCGCAGAGCGTGGCTCTCGACTCTCTGATGAGCCTCAACACCAAGACCATCGTCATAGCACGCGACCTCACCGACCAGGAAAAGCGCGTGCTCCGCAGCAAGAAGAAATCAGTGAAGTCGGCCAAGATAGCCGTCGACGCCGTAGCCCTCATCGTCAATAAAGACAACCCCATCGAAATGCTCACCGTGGGCGAAGTGGCCGATATCCTCAGCGGCAGTTCCCGCCGGTGGAACGACCTCGAACCCAGCAAACTCGGCGAGATAGCCGTCATCTTCGACGACAAAGGCTCCAGCCTCGTGAGCTACATGCGCGACTCGCTGCTCAACGGCGGCGAACTCGGCCCCAACGTCTACGCCCAGGGCAGCGTGCCAAAAGTGTTCGACGCCGTAAAGCAGAACCGCAACGCCATCGGCGTGCTCGGCGTCAGCTGGATCACCAGCGACATGAGCGGCGCCGACATCGACCCCGACTCGCTGGCCGTAGAGATGCTCAGCGACTCCCCCGTCATAGGAGCCACACTCACCGACGACATCAAGGTGCTGAAAATACGCCGCAACGACGAGGTGACGGCCTACAAACCTTACCAACAGAACATATTCGACGGCACATATCCGCTGTTCCGCCAGATATACATGATCACAACCGGAGTCAGCGGAAGCCTCGCAAGCGGATTCTACAGCTTCGTCACCGGAGAGACCGGTCAGAAAATCATCATGAAGACGGGCATCCTGCCCGCACGCACGCGCATCCAGGTGGTGCAGCTCGGCGAAGACGAGTAAGTGCACGAGTGCAAATATAGTAACAAATCAAATAAACCATCACCGAAAGATGAAAATCAAACTTATCCTTTCCATGCTGTTGGCCGGCACGCTGGCCGCAGGCGCACAGAGTCAGGGCTACAAGGACGGCATCGAATACTACAAGGCCGGCCAATACGACAACGCCAAAGAGATTCTGGAACGCACTCTCAACGACAGCCCCACCGACAAGGCGCTCGCATGCTACTACCTGGGCCAGACACGCCTGGCGCAGGGCGACAAGGCCGAAGCCAAGAAATACTTCGACAACGGCGTGGCAGCCGACGCTGAGAACCCCTACAACTATGTAGGCCTCGGCGCCGTGGCTCTGCTCGAGGGCAACGCCGACGCTGCAAAGGACCTCTTCAAGCAGGCACAGAAACTCGGCAAGAAGAACAGCGAGATCACCATCGACATCGCACGCGCCTACTACAACGCCAACCCCGTCACCTACGCCAAGGAAATCGAAACCTACATCGCAAAGGCACACAAGGACTCCAAGAACCAGGAACCCTCCATCTACATCCTCGAAGGCGACATGGCGGCCGCACAGCAGGACTGGGGCGGCGCAGCCGGCAAATACGAGATGGCCATCACATTCGACCAGAGCAACCCCGAAGGCTATGTGAAGTACGCCAACGCCTACTTCAACGTAAACCCCGCATTCTCCATCCAGAAGCTTGAGGAACTGCTGCAGCAGACCCCCAACTCGGCCCTCGCACAGCGCGAACTCGCCGAGAAATACTACCAGAGCAACCACTGGAAGAAAGCGTCCGACCTCTACGGCGAATACATCAAGAACCCCAACCACTTCCCCCAGGACAAGGCACGCTACTCCGTGCTCCTCTACTGGGGCGAGGACTACGCCAAGTCTCTGCAGGTGGCCAACGAGGTGCTCGCCACCGAGCCCGGCAACTTCCAGGCACAGCGCCTGCGCTTCATCGACGAAATCAAGCTGAAGAACTACGAGGACGGCGTCAAGAGCGCCGAGCAATTCTTCGCCAACAACGCCGGCAACCCCCTCATCAACGCCAACGACTATGTGATGTACGCCGAAGCCCTCTCCGGTCTCGGACAGGACTCCCTCGCCGTGCTCCAGTATGAGGCTGCCGTGAAGAAATTCCCCGAAAACAGCGACCTCATCAAGGAACTCAGCTCCGTATACACCGCCAACAAGAACTATGTGAAAGCCGCCGAAGCATTCGACGCCTACATCCAGACCCTCGAAGAGCCCTCGCTCAACGACTACTTCGCAGCATCCGGCCGCTACCTCAACGCAGCAGCCACCGCCGGCGACAACGCCGAGCAGCGCACCAAGAGCGCCGAGCGCGGTCTCGAGTACGTCAACAAAGCCATCGCAGGCGCCGAGCCCCAGGCCCCGCTCTTCCAGCGCCAGGCACGCCTCTACATCGCCCGCAACGGCAACCAGATCGACGAAAACGGCGTCGAGTCCTACAAGAAGATGCTCGAAATCCTCGACCGGGACCCCGCCAACATGGAAGCCGCCAACGGTCAGCTCGGCCTCTACAAGGAAGCCTACACCTTCCTCTATGTGTTCTACGGCAACGTGGCCAAGGACAAGGACCTCGCCACAGAGTACGCCGACAAGATGAACGCCGTCAAGGCCCTGCTCGGCGAATAAGCCGACATCCACAGCAATACAAGAATATGGCCGCGGCACCCCGCGGCCATATTCATCTAACCACCCACACCGCTGTTCTTTCTCCACCCTATTCATAATTCACAACATTAAATTTCCGAAGGAAGATGAGCCTCGCACCTCTGGCCGAACGTATGCGGCCGCAGACACTCGACGATTACATTGGCCAGACCCACCTCGTGGGCCCGGGCGGCGTGCTGCGCCGCATGATAGAATCGGGCCGCGTGGCCTCATTCATCCTGTGGGGGCCTCCCGGAGTAGGAAAGACCACGCTGGCGCGCATCATCGCACGCGGCACGCAGTGCTCGTTCCACACGCTGTCGGCAGTCACATCCGGAGTCAAGGAAGTGCGCGACGTCATCGAACAATGCCGCCGCGACGCGCAGAGCATGTTCTCCAAAGGACGCCCCATCCTCTTCATCGACGAAATCCACCGCTTCAGCAAAAACCAGCAGGACAGCCTGCTCGGAGCCGTCGAGCAGGGCATCGTCACCCTCATAGGAGCCACCACGGAAAATCCGTCGTTCGAGGTCATACGCCCGCTGCTGTCGCGCGCACAGGTCTACACCCTCCGCCCCCTCGACGAAAAAGAGCTGCAGCAGCTGCTCGACCACACCATTGCCCGCGACGAGATACTCGCCGACCGCGGCGTCGACGTGCGCGAGACCACAGCACTATTCCGCTACTCCGGCGGCGACGCCCGCAAGCTGCTCAACATCCTCGAGCTGCTCGAGCAGTCGACGCCCGGCGGAAAACCAGTCGTCATCGACGACAAAAGCGTCACCGACAACCTGCAGCAGAACCCGCAGGCCTACGACAAAGGCGGCGAGATGCACTACGACATCATCTCGGCCTTCATCAAAAGCGTGCGCGGTTCCGACCCCGACGCGGCCCTCTACTGGCTGGCACGCATGATAGCCGGAGGCGAGGACCCCGAGTTCATAGCCCGACGCCTCGTCATCCTGGCAGCCGAGGACATAGGCCTCGCCAACCCCAACGCCCTGCTGCTGGCCAACGCCACCTTCGACGCCCTGCAGAAAATAGGCATGCCCGAAGGGCGCATACCGCTGGCCGAGTGCACCGTCTATCTGGCCACAAGCGCAAAAAGCAACTCCGCCTACATGGGCATAGCCGCCGCACTCGAAGCCGTTGAGCGCACCGGCAACCTCCCCGTGCCGCTGCACCTGCGCAACGCGCCCACCGCCCTCATGAAAAAGCTCGGCTACGGAGCCAACTACCTCTACTCCCACGACTACCCCGGCAACTTCGTGCGCCAGCAGTTCCTGCCCGACGCCCTCCGCGGCACACGCCTGTGGACTCCCTGCGACAACCCCGCCGAGCAGACCCTCGCCCAACGCCAGGCCGCCCGATGGGGCGACCCGCAGCAATAATCCCCTCCGCTCCTGCCAAAAAGCGTGCAAGGCGCCCGACATATCGCCGGGCGCCTTGCACGTTTTTGCAACAGGCATGGCCGCAACGCGCCGCCCACCTGTTTGTCGCTTATTTCTTCACTCGTCTACATAGGGACGCAGCGCGTCGCGCCAGATAAGGTAGCCGGGTGCGAGCAGGTGCAGACCGTCGTTGGTGAGGTCGGCGCGCAGATTGCCGTCGGCATCGGCAAACAGGCTGTGGATGTCGATCCAGGTCGCGCCCGCCTTTTCCACAATGGGCCGCAGCAGGCTGTTTACGTCGCGCACGGTCTGCTCCTTGCCGAAGATGGCCTTGTAGCGGCCGAACGAGTTGTTGATGGGCAGCAGCGACTGCACGTAAAGACGCGTGCGCGGCGATTGCTCACGAATCTCGCCGATGAGCTCGCCGAGCGCCGTGGCTATGGAGTCAGCCGAGAGGTCATGGCTGATGTCGTTGACGCCGCACAGCAGGAATATCTTGGCAGGCCGGCCCTTTGTGACGGCCGGCAGACGGTCGCGCAACCCCTGCACGATGTCGCCGTTGATGCCGCGGTTGACCACGTGCGGGTTGCCCAGCAGCTCGTGCCATTCGCAGCCATGCGTAAGGCTGTTGCCAAAGAAAACTATAGAGGTGGAGTCGGTGCCGAGCATCTCGAAGAGCGATGCGCGCTGACCCCACAGTTCGTTGTAGCGCGCGTCGGCCTCGCAGCCGCACCCGCAGCAGTTGAGCAGGGTCATGACAGCGGTAGCCGCTATTGCGGTGAGTTTATTCATTTTCCTTTCTGTACTCTAAGAAGTCTTGATAATCACGGATGTAGTCGCCCTCGTCGAAATAGCCCGACGACAGCACCATCACCACGGCGCCCGACGAGAAATCGTGCAGATGATCCCAGACGCCCGGACGCACCAGCAACCCCACATAGGGACGGTTGAGAAACACCTCGCGGCGGCGGGTGCCGTCGTCAAGAGTGACACTGAAGCTGCCCGACGCGGCCACAATCACTTCGTTGAGAGTGCGGTGGGCATGCTCGCCGCGGCTTTCGCCGCCCGGCACATCGTAGATGTAGTACACACGCTTGATGTCGAAAGGCAGCGGTTCCGCCACCGTCAGATTACCCCTGCGGGCGCTGTGGTGGCGCGGAAGGTCTATGAGGATGCAGTCGTCAATCGTGTTCATAGATGTAGTCGTCTTCGTCGTACGGCTCCGATGCGAGCACCAGCGCGAACGAGTTGGTGGAGAAATTGGTGAGCTGGCGCCATGTGCCCGCGGGCACATACAGGCCGTAGTAGGAGCGGTTGAGCGAGAACGTGCGTCCGTCGCCCAGCACCACGTCGAACGAGCCCGACAGAGCCACGATGAGCTCGCGGTTGCGCCGGTAGGCATGGCCGTCGCGGGCGTCACCGCCCGGCACGTCGTACACCCAGTAGGCGCGCGCGATCTCGAAGGGGATGTGGTGCGTGCCCTCGATGAACGACAGATTCCCGCGGTCGTCGAGAATCTTCGGCAGCTGTATTATCCTCGCGTCGCTCATGCCTCGTGGCCTTCGCGATAGGTGTCGACAGCCTTTTTCACCGAGCCGTGCATCAGCAGCAGGCGCTTGGCCTCATCGTAGGGCAGGCCCAGCTCCTCCACGACCATGCGCGTGCCGCGGTCCACGAGCTTGGCGTTGCTCAGTTGCATGTTCACCATCTTGTTGCCCTTCACGCGGCCCATCTGGATCATCACGGACGTTGTGATCATGTTGCAGATCATCTTCTGGCCGGTGCCGCTCTTCATGCGCGACGAGCCGGTGACGTACTCCGGACCCACCACCATCTCTATGGCGATGTCGGCGGCGGCGCTGACAGGGGCGTCGGGGTTGGAAGTGATGGCAGCGGTGAGGATGCCGTGGCGGCGGCACTCCTCAAGGGCGCCTATGACATAAGGCGTAGTGCCCGACGCGGCGATGCCGATCACGGTGTCGCGGTCGTTGATTCCGAACTCCTGGAGGTCGCGCCAGCCCTGCAGCGTGTCGTCCTCGGCGTTCTCGATGGGGCAGCGCAGAGCCTTGTCGCCGCCGGCTATGATGCCGATCACCCACGACGGGTCCATGCCGAAAGTGGGGGGAATCTCGCTGGCGTCGAGCACGCCCAGGCGGCCCGATGTGCCCGCGCCCATGTAGAAGATACGGCCGCCGCGCTTCATGCGCGACACTATGCCCGTGACGAGTTTCTCAATCTGCGGGAGGGCCTTCTCGACGGCAAGGGCCACTTTCTTGTCTTCATTGTTGATATCGCGCAGGAGCTCGCCTACCGATTTCTTTTCAAGATCGTTGTAGAGAGAGGGTTGTTCGGAGATTTTTTCGAATGCCATGACTATGTGTCTGTGTGATGGTTAGCTGTGGAAACGGATGAGACCCTCCATGGGGCTCTTGAGAATGGTGCCGATGCTGAAGCCGGCCTTGGCGGCGGCTTCGGCCAGGGGTTCGCGATAGTAGTGGGCAATAGAGCCTATGAAGTTGGCCACGGGCGCGCACATGCCGGCGTAGTGGGCCACGTTGCGGCGGAAGAACGCGGTGAACGAACCCACCACGAGGTCGCGCACCTGAGGCACGTCGATGTGCTCGAGCAGGAAAGGTGTGAGCGACGCCAGGAAGCGGTTGCCCTGCGGCTCCTTGTACACGCGCCGTATGATGTCGAGCAGCGTGAGGTCGTAGCGGCGCAGGAACTCCTCGCACAGCTCGGCGGGCAGCTGACCCTTGAGCACATCGCCCACAAGCAGCTTGCCGAGCACGGCGCCCGAACCTTCGTCGCCGAGGATATAGCCCAGGGGCGACACATTGTCGACTATGCGCTCGCCGTCGTAGTAGCACGAATTCGAACCCGTGCCCAGGATGCAGGCGATACCGGCGTCGCGGCCGCAGAGAGCACGCGCGGCGGCAAGCAGGTCGGTGTGCACCTCCACGGTGGAGGCGGCAGGGATATTGGCGCGGATGGCGCGCTCCACGTTCGCACACACGGCGGGAGAGATGCACCCTGCGCCGTAGAAGTAGACGGACTCTATCTCGGCCACCGTCGCCCCGAGCTCCGGCACGAGTTCGGCGGCGATGCGCTCGCGCATCTCGTCCTCGGTGAGCATGACGGCATTCATGCCGCATGTGAACACTTGTTTTTCAACCTTTCCGGCGCGGACCACACACCAGTCGATTTTTGTGCTTCCGCAGTCAGCTATCAGTATCATATCTTAATGTAAATTTTCTTTTTGTACAGAATGTAGCCCACACACCAGTTGAGGAGCACGAAGGCCACGGCGAAGATAAACGACGCAAGAGTGGCGTCGCCGGCGGCCGCAGGCATGCACACAGCCTTGTAAAGCCAGCCCTTGAGAGAGATGACGCCGGCCTCGGCCGCGGCATAAGGCACGCGGATGAAGCTCATGACGATGGAGAGGACGGCGCCCAGGCAGTACATGAACAGAGGGTTCACGCCGAACGCCTCGAAGAAGCGGCACCAGCGGCGATGGCCGCGGATGTCGATTATCCAGATAAGAAGGGCCAGGAACGAAGAGGCCAGGCCGCAGGTGGTCAGCACGAACGTGGGCGACCATATTTTCTTGTTTATGGGCATCCCGTAGTCCAGCAGAAAGCCGGCGAACGACAGGATGGTGCCGACGATGAACAGGCGCAGGATGCGCTCGCGGTTGTCGGCGGTCTGCATCAGCAGCGAGCCGCACAGGAAGCCGATGAGCATGTGGGCGATGCTCGGCAAGGTGCTGAGCAGCCCTTCGGGGTCGAACTTCAAAGTGACGCCGTCGATGGTGTCGCTGTACATGTGGTCCGTGCCGAGCACTGCACGATCCACGATGGCAATGATGTTGTCGGCCGAGAACACAAGGCCGTTGCCCAGAAGAAGCACGGCGCCGTACACGGCGAGCAGACACGCCACGAACCACGCAAGCGCTCGCCGGCTCATGCTCAGCGCCAGCAGCGAGCCTGCGCCGTAGCACAGCGCCAGACGCGGCATCACGCCCAGCATGCGTATGTGGTCGAAATTAAGCATCGCCTCCACCACCGGTTTGCCGCCGGCGATACGGCGCAGGGTGAGGCTGAACCACGCTATGCCTATACCTATCAGAAATATGACCACCGTGCGGCGCAGAATCTTCCACGCGGCCGATGCCGACAGGCGGAAGTCGTACTTGCGCAGCGACATGTAGGTGCTCACGCCCATGATAAACATGAAGAACGGGAACACCAGGTCGGTGGGCGTAAGGCCGTTCCACTGCGCATGCGCCAGCGGGCCGTAGATGTGTCCCCATGAGCCGGGATTGTTCACCAGTATCATGCCGGCGATGGTGATGCCGCGCAGGATGTCGAGCGCGAGCAGGCGCTTGGGCCGCTGTCGTGTGTCAGTCATGCGATGGTAGTTTTGGAGTGGTACATTCGAGCACAAGATAAGCTATCGACTTGTATGGCACGCCGCTGTTGTCGGTCAGGCCTATCTCGCAGGTGCGGGAGTTGGAGTAGCCTTCGGTGGCGCCGGCGGCTGCGATGGCGGGGCGCAGCTTGCGCAGGCCCCACGCATTGAGTTCGGGATGAGTGAAACCCTTGTCGCCGGCAAAGCCGCAGCAACCCACCTCGGCAGGCACAGTGACACGGCGGCAGCACTTGCGCGCAAGAGCGATGATTTTGTCGGCCAGGCCCATGCGGCGCGTCGAGCAAGTGACGTGCACGGCCACGCTGCGGTCCACAGGGTGGAACTCCAGGTAGGGCGACAGCACATCGTGAATAAACTCTGCGGGCTCGTACAGGTGCATGCCCTTTATGTGCTCGCGCATGCGGTGCAGACACGGGCTCTGGTCGCACAACACCGGGTAGCGGCCGCCTTCCGAGGCCTTCAGCAGCGCTGCTTCCAGCTCGGCTGTCTTCGCATCGGCCACTTCGGGCATGCCCTTGCTTTCCCATATCATGCCGCAGCACAGGCGGTCCATGCCTTCGGGAAAAATCACCTCAAAACCGGCGCGCCCGCACAGCTGCACCACCACCTCGATGAGCTCGGGCAGCTTGCGGCCATGCTCGGGAGTGGCGCCCATGGCACGGTTGAGACACGAGGGAAAATAGACCACGCGGCGACGCTGGCCCGTGTGGGGAGCGGCGGCAACCGCACGGCCGGGATGCGAGGGACCGGGGAGCGCGGGAGTCCACAGAGGCACGCCCACGCTGTGGAGCGCGCGGCCCACGGCCGCCGTGGCCGACGGACCAAGCACGTCGGCAGCCACTCGTGCGGTGGCCAGAGTGGCGCGCAGGCCCGTGCTGATGCCGGCCAGATGGCGCGCGGCCCAGTCGCCCGCGCGGTAGCCGGCCGAGCCGGGCGGAAGCCTGCGCTCGCGGAAGCGGTGCACGAGGTCGGCCGTGTTGATGCGCATCGGACACGACGTGCTGCACAGGCCGTCGCCGGCGCAAGTGTCCACGCCGTAGTAGCGGAACGCGCGGTCCAGCGCGTCGGCCTCGCGCAGGGCGCCGAGAGTGGCCTCGGCGCGCAGGCGCGCCATCTCGCGCGCCACCACGATGCGCTGGCGCGCCGAAAGCGTCAGTCCGCAGCTCACGCAGTTCACCTCGCAGAAGCCGCACTCTATGCAGCGGTCCACCGCGGCGTCGACGCGCGGCAGCGGCTTTATGTTGTGGATGAAACACTCGGGATCGTCGTTGAACACCACGCCGGGGTTTAGTATGCCCTGTGGGTCGAAGGTTGCCTTGAGGCGCTTCATCATCGTGTAGGCTTTCGTGCCCCACTCTTTCTCCACGAACGGCGCCATGTTGCGGCCCGTGCCGTGCTCGGCCTTGAGCGAGCCGTCGAAGCGGTCCACCACAAGTTCCTTCACTCCGAGCATGAGGCGACGGTAGCGCTCCACCTCCTCGGGAGTGTCGAAACTCTGGGAGATGACGAAGTGGAAGTTGCCCTCCATGGCGTGGCCGTAGATGCAGGCGTCGTCGTAGCCGCAGTCACGGATCAGCTCCACCAGGGCCACGGTGGCGTCGGGCAGGTCGTCGATATGGAAAGCCACGTCCTCTATGAGCACCGTAGTGCCCACGGGACGCGTGCCGCCGACGGCGGGAAACACGCCGCTGCGCATGCTCCACCAGGCGCCCGTCTCGGCGGGGTCGGTGGAGAAGTGGGCCTCGCGCACAAGGCGGAAAGGCGCCACCACGGCCATGATGGCGTCGATATTGGCCTGCAGGGCCTCGGGAGTGGCTGCCTTCGTGTCGAGCAGCAGGGCGGTGAGGCCGTCGGACACGCCTTCCGTGCCCACGCTCGCCAGCGATTTGGCGTCGAGCAGCTCGCAGCTGTCGATGGGCGCGTCCTTGCGCATCGCAACCACAGCCTCGGCAGCCTCGCGCATGCTCCCGAAATAGAGCATGGCGCTCGCTGCGCAGGGCAGGATGGCCGATGTGGCCATCGTCACCGAACTCAGGAAGGCGAGCGTGCCTTCGCTGCCCACCATGCAGTGGGCCATGATGTCGAAAGGATCGTCGAACTCTACGAACGGACGCAGGTTCAGACCGGTCACGTTCTTGATGCTGTATTTGTAGCGGATGCGCGCCGTCAGCTCCTCGTCGGCGCGGATGTCGTCGCGGATGCTTTCTATTTCGGCAAGCATCGCGGCGTGCGTGGCGCCGAAAGAGGCGCGGCTGGCGGCATCTGCCGTGTCGAGCACGGTGCCGTCGGCCAGCACTATGCGCGCCGAGCGCATGATGCTGTCGCTGTTGGCATGCGTGCCGCAGTTCATGCCGGATGCGTTGTTGGCCACGATGCCGCCCACCATCGCCGAACGCTTCGACGCGGGGTCGGGGTCAAACTTGCGGCCGTACGGACGCAGGATTTCATTCACTCGCTCGCCGATGATGCCCGGCTGCAGAGTGATGGTGGCCGCATCGGGGCCTATCGTGTAGCCCTCCCAGCTCTTTCCGGCCACGAGCAGCACCGAGTCGGTGACAGCCTGACCGCTGAGGCTCGTGCCTGCGGCGCGGAAAGTAACGGCCACGCCGTGGCGCGAGGCCAGACGCATGATTTCGCTCACCTGCTCCTCCGTGGCCGGCGAAAGCACGGCCTGCGGAAGCAGACGGTAGAAACCGGCGTCCGTGCCCCAGGCGAGGCGGCGCAGACGGTCGGTGAACATCACCGGCGCGGGGCGCAGTGCCCCCACGTCGGCAAGAAAATCCTGTATCCTTGAATTATCCGGCATAATTTACAAAATTATGGTTTTTTCCGCTATCCGCCAAAACTACTTGTAAAGATGATACTTCGAGGAGGCGGCGCGGAACGGCTCCACGTCCTTGTTCCAGTAGTCGAGCATGTCGGCCACGCGGTGGCGCGGAGTGAACAGACGGCGGATCTGCTTGCTGCCCACCACCTTGTCGAACATTCCGAAACGTTTCGAAGCCTCGGGCATGTCCATAACGCGGCGGTCGGGGTACATAGCGGCCAGCTCCTGCATGATGTAGAACTGTATCAGCGTCAACGGCGCGGCCTGCGCGTCGGTCACGTATATCTCCACGCCCTGCAGGTCCTCGCCCTTGCCGGTGCTGTAGAACGGCTTGATGTGGATTGGGCGGAAAAGCACGCCGGGGATTTCAAGAGCGGTCAGACGGCGGTTCAGCTCGGCGGCGTCAATCCAGTCGGCGGCCACAAGCTTGAAAGGAAGCGTGTAGCCGACACCGATGCTCACATAGTAGAGCTCGCCCAGAATGCCTGTGGCGGGATAGTACAGAGCCGACTCGGCATTGGGCTGGTGGGGCGAAGGCAGCACCCAGGGCATGCCGGTGTCGCCGAAAGTCATGCGGCGTTCATAGCCCTCTATCGGCACCACGGTCAGCTTCGTCTTGGCGCCGCCGGGCACCAGGCCCTCGCCGTTCAGGTAGAGGGCGAGCTCGCCGGGAGTGAGACCGTAGAGATACGGAATCGGGAACTGGCTCACGAACGAGAAGCAACTGTCCTCCACCACGCATCCCTCGATTTTGTCGGCGCCGGCAGGATTCGGACGGTCAAGCACCACGAATTCCTTGCCCAGCTCGGCACACGTCTGCATGGCCAGGCCCATTGTGGAGATGAAAGTGAACGAGCGGCAGCCGTTGTCCTGGATGTCGTAGACGAGCACGTCCACGCTGTCGAGCATCTCGGCCGTCGGTTTGCGGTACTTGCCGTATATGCTGTAGACAGGCACTCCGGTGGCGGCATCCGTGCTGTTGCCCACATGGTCGCCGGCATGCACATCGCCGCGCACGCCGTGCTCGGGGCCGTAGAGCGCCGTGAGGCGCACGCCGGGAGCTTCATTGAGAATGTCTATGGTGCTGCGCAGCTTGTTGTCCACGCCGGAGGGATTGGTGATAAGTCCCACGCGCTTGCCCTGCAGGATGTCGAAATTGCGGTCGCGCAACACCTCGATGCCGGGCTTCACCTGTGCCACGGCCGCGATGGCGGCTGCGGCGGCTATGATAGTAATGGCTATACGTTTCATTCTTTTTCGATTTTACGTCCGAAATTGGGGTCGATTTTGAGGAAAGCGCACACACCGATGGTGGCTGCGCAGCATATCATGGTCCACACGAAGAAGTGGCGGTAGCCGATGGTCTCCTGCAGCCAGCCGGCAGCCATGCCGGGAAGCATCATGCCCAGAGCCATGAAGCCTGTGCAGATGGCATAGTGGGCCGTTTTGTGCTCGCCCTCGCTGAAGTAGATAAGGTAGAGCATATAGGCTGTGAAACCGAAACCGTAGCCGAACTGCTCGATGAACACACATGCGTTGATGGTCAGAAGCGAGTGGGTGGGCCAGTAGCTGAGATAGACGAAAGTCAGACACGTCAGCGACATGCTCCACGCCATAGGCCACAGCCATTTCTTCAGACCGCCGCGCGCAGCCACGATGCCGCCCACGATGCCGCCGATGGTCAGGCCGATGATGCCTACGGTGCCGTAGACAAAGCCCACCTCGCCGGTGCTCAAGCCAAGGCCGCCCTTGTCAATGGGGTCGAGCAGGAAGGGATTGATGAGCTTGACGAGCTGCGCCTCGGGCAGGCGGTAGAGCAGCATGAAGGCCACAGCCACCCATATCTGCTTCTTTGCGAAGAAACTGCGGAATGTCTCGAAGAACTCGCGGAAAATGTCGGCAGAGCTGCGCTTCGCGCCATGCTCGCGGCTGTCCGATGCGGGGCGAGGCAGCGCCCAGCTGTGGTAGGCGGCCACGGCGAGGAAGAACGCCGACAGCACGGCGAACACCACGAGCCATGCCATCGGGATATTGCCGCTGGCGCCGTCGAAGCCGGCCGTTGTGGGCTGTTTGATTTTATGGTCGATGTCGTAGTAGAGCCATGCCGTGCGGTCCCAGTTGTTCTCGTCGAACACAAGGCGGTCGCCCTCCACGAGCTTTATGCCTGCGTCGCCGGCCGTGTGCGTCACGTTCAGCACCACGCTCTCGCCTGGCGCCGGACGCTTGGTCAGACGCACGCCGCGGATTGCAAACGTGTTGCTGGCGGCCTCGCCGGCAGCTTCGCGCTTCTCGCCGAAAGTCTCGGCCACCCAGCGGGTGAACGCGCCGGGGCCTTCGTCGGCCTTTACGGTCTCGGCGGTGGTTGCGGCAGGAGCCGCGGCGGCCACAAAGCCGTTGCGCTCATTGCTGCGGCGCACGCTGTCGCGCATCATGGCGGCATAGGTGCCGAAAGTCATCGGCTCGCCGTCCACCTCGATGATGGCAGGTGCCTTGACGGCCGTCACGGCGGCATTGTCGCCGGTGAAGAAACTCATCTCGGCGGGTTCGGCGGGGTCCTGCAGGGCCAGATCGGCCATCACCGGCGCCTCCCAGGCCACATAGGGGTCCACCTCTACGCCCACGCGCACTGCGTCCAGGCCCGTGCCGGTCTCGATAGCGCCGGCAAGCACCACGAGCAGGCCCTGGCCCACCACGGTGCTGACACGGTAGAACGTGCTGCGGATGCCCACGTACAGCGACTGCTCATGCTCCGTCAGCGCCAGCATGTAGAAGCCGTCGGCGGCGATGTCGTGCGTGGCCGAAGTGAAGCCCACTATCCAGAAGATAGCCAGCGTCAGCTGGAAAAACAGAGGGGTAGGAATGGTGAACGCGATGCCGGCCAGCGCGAAAGCGATGATCCACTGCATCGTCAGCGTCCACCAGCGCTTGGTGCGGATGATGTCGACAAAGGGGCTCCAGAAAGGCTTGATCACCCACGGCAGATAGAGCCAGCCGGTGTAGAGCGCGATGTCGGTGTTGGAGATGCCGAGGCGCTTGTACATGATCACCGAGATGGTCATCACCGCCACATATGGCAGTCCCTGCGCGAAGTACAGCGTCGGTATCCACGCCCAGGGCGAGCGTTTTGTGCTTGATTTCATGATTACAGGTTGAATATGTCAATATTTCTTGATAAGTTCGGCGCCGGGGAAATAGTGGCCCAGGATGTCCTGCCACTTGTAGCCCTTCTCGGCCATCACGGCAGCGCCTATCTGGCACAGGCCCACACCGTGGCCCCAGCCGGCGCCGCGCAGCACGAAGTCGTCGCCGTCGCGGTCCACCACGAAGGCCGACGATTTCAGATGGCTCGTGCTCAGCGCATGGCGGATTTCAAGCTCCTTGCCGATAATCATGGAGCGGCGGGTGCCGGTGATGCGCAGGCGCACTATACGGCCCGACGTGCCGCGTTCCACGGCCTCCAGGTCGGTGATGGTGCCGAAATCGATGCCTGTGCGCTCGCGCACGAGGTCGGAAAGCTCCTGCTGGGTGTAGCGCACGGTCCAGCGGAAGAAGTCGGCCGTCTCCTGGTCATAGTTGTTGAGCACCTGCGACAGCACGCGGCTGTCGGACGTGTTGCAGAACGCCTCGGGCGACGCCTCGATCCACGCGCGGGCACGCGGCTCGTACCGGAGATCGGGATATATCAGGCTGTCGGGCGCATCGCTGCGCACCGTCAGATAGCTGTGATGCACGGGCTCCCAGCAGTTCTCGAACAGCTCGAACACACCGCCGCAGCACTTGCTGAAGCGCGCGTCGGCCAGGCGGCCGGTCTCGGGGTCGGTGAGCACGACGCCGGCGGTGGCGTCGATGGCCTCGGCCACGGCGGCCGTGGTCTGGCGCGTCACACCCTGGTAGCGCTGGCAATGGTCGTCGGCACACACGTCAAACTCCGTGTGGTCCTCGCGGTCCTGCCAGCGCACGATTTCGCCGGGCGTCACCGTGCACGCATTGTACTCCGTGCCGGCCACAGCCTCGCGCTTGCTCATCTGCGCCAGCAGCCAGCTGCGCGAGATCACCGCATGCGCGCGAAGCAGCTCGGGCGACGACGTGGCGCTCATCTCCGACGAAATCACGCTGCGCAGATACGATTCCACGCCCAGGCGGTTGATCACGATGATGCCGCCAGGGGCGGGACGCAGCGTCAGCGCGCCCGCAAACTGCTGGTTCTCGCGGCGCTCCCAGTGGAAGTCCACGCCTATCACAACATCCTTCACCTCAAACACGGCATCGGCCGTCTCGGGCTCGAACGTCATCTCCTCGGTCAGACCCTCGAAGCGCACGGGGCCGCTCACAACCTCGCCGTCGCTGCGGCGATAGCTGCCGCGGAAGTCAATCTCTACGGCCGGGGCCGTGAGTATGCCCACGGCCACGCGGGGCTCATTTGTATTGTTAACGCACATTTTCTGCTATGGATGATATTTCTTCATTGTCAAGACAAAGCTCGCCGAACACGCGCTCAAGCAGCGCGGCGTCCACGCGCTCGAAGTCCTCGCGGCGCGGGGTGATGAAAGCGCCGCCCATGTCCACGCTCGCCGGGCTCAGCAGCATGCAGCCATCGCCCTCGGTGCCGTAGAAGCTCGGACGGTGGCGCTTGCGAGGCACCACCACCAGCCGCAGCGACGCAGGCGTGCCGTAGGCCAGGATGTTGAGCATCGGCTCTTCCTCGCCCTCGGGCACAGGCATCGCGGCATAAAGACGGTCGAACAGGCGCTCGCCGGCTTCTGCCGTAGGCGCGTCTATCACAAACACGTTCAGCGCAAGCGCCGTGCACAACGCCAGCACACCGCCCTCGGCATCCTCGGCCACAGTCTGCAGCTCGGCGCCCTCAAGCGCGCCGGCTATCGTCAGAAAATCGCTGTTGCCGGCCTGGAAATGCATGTGGTCCGGAGCCGAAGCGCCGCAGCGCGGGCCGTTGTAGAACACGGTGTAGCCCTCCAGCTCGCCGGCAAGGCGAAGCATGTCGGCCACGCGTCCCTTTATGCGCTGGGGCGTATGCTCCGTGGCGGGGATGGTAAGATGGCGCGGGAAAATCGGGAAAGGATTCACGAGCACCGTGTAGCGCCCGTCGCCCCACTCCAGACCGCGCTGCTCGGCGGGGCGGTTGGCCTCGCAGAGGAAGCACGGACGCTCGGCCAGCGAGCGCGCGTCCACCTTGGCGCCGCTCGACACTATGCGAGCGGGGTTGAACTGCACCTTCAGCGTCCAGCCGGGCAGCTCCACATGGCTCACCTCCACGCCCTCGAGTGCGCCGAAATTGCGCCCCGCAAGGGGCCATTCGGCACACTGCTCGCGCAGAAAATCCTCTATAATGGCGGCGTTCAGACTCATTTCTTCAGCGCTTTGCGGGCCTGCAGCTCCCAGGTGCGGATGCGGTCCTTGTAGAGATTGTTGGCGTTCATCTTGTTGATGTCGAGAGCGGCATCGCTGTTGTCCTCCCAGCGGCGGCAGTAGTAGAGCACGTCGTAGATGCGGCCTATCTGGTTGTGGCGCGAGAAGGCCAGGCCCAGCGCATAATCCTCGCCGTAGCTCGTGTTGGGCACCTTGATGGCGCGCAGCATCGGCGTATAGAAGGCGCGCGGAGCGCCTAAGCCGTTGATGCGGAGAGCGTTGTTGCGGCCGTTCTCGGGCGTCCACTCCTTGTGGTCGATCACGCCGGGCGGGATAGTGTTCATGTCGATGTCGGTCAGGCAGTAGGTGCCCACGACCATGCCGCAGTTCTGCTCGTAGAACGCGCGCACGATTTTAGCCAGCGTGTCCTTGCCGCTGTACACGTCGTCGCTGTCGAGCTGCACGGCAAACTTGCCGCACTCTGCCGAGTCCACGGCCATGTTCCAGCAGCCGCCGATGCCCAGGTCGTCGCGTTCGGGCACGATGTGCACCACGCGCGGGTTGTCGGCAAATTCGTCGATGGCTTCGGTCGTGCCGTCGGTGCTGTGGTTGTCCACGACGATGAGATTGAACGCGAAGTCGGTCTCCTGGGAGAGCACGCTGCGGATGGCATCGCGGATGGTGCGTACGCGGTTACGCACGGGAATCACCACCGATGCCTCCACCGGAAACTCCTCCTCGCCGAACTTTATCGTGTCGAACTTGGGCTCAAGATAGGCGCCCACGGCCTTGAGGTGGGCAGTGCAGGCCTGCTCCATCTCTATCTGCACGCCGCGGTTCTTCGGGTCGACATAGTCGAAGATTTTCTCTCCGCTGCGGCGGTTGTCAAGCTCCACATCGGTGTAGAGATACTCGTTGATGTGCACGATAGGGGCTATGCGGCTCAGACGCAGGCGCAGGTCGTAAAGGCCGGCGGCCTTGTAGTCGGCGTCGATGCCGGCTGCGGCCTCCTTGAAAGCGGCCGTGCGGAACAGCAGCAGCGAGCCGAAGTTGAAGTCGTCGCGCAGCGAGCCTTCCTGATAGTCTATCACGGGCGCGTTCGTGCGCTTGCCGTCGGCAGCCACGGCATAGCTGTCGGCATAGAGCATGCCCGCGCCGCAGTCGGCGGCGATGTGGAGCATGCGTTCCAGCGCATGGTAGCCGGGCACGAGTTTGTTGTGCTTGGTGTACAGCAGGATGAACTCCGTGTCGGCAGCGGCGGCGATGGCACGCATCGTGGCCGACGAGTTCAGACCCTCGGCGGCACTCACCACCGTGCATCCCGCAGGCGCGCCCGCCGTGTCGGCGTCGGCGCCCGCGAGCAGGCAGATGCGCTCAACGGCAGGTTCGGCCTTGAGGGCTTCGATGGTGGGCAGCGCCTGTGCGGCGTCGATGTAGGGGAGGAAGCAGGTTATGGCTTTCATGTCTTACTTATGATGAGTATATTTTTATTTGTTGCTGAAGAAATTGAGCACCTGGCGCATCAGGCTCGTACGGGCGTCGGCGCTTTCGATGGTCTCGAAGGGGAAGCCGAGCACCACCGTGCGGTACGGGCCGGGAGCATAGGCGATGCCGGCCACCAGATTGTTCTCGCTGTAGCGCATCAGCGTGCAGCCCTTGTTCTTGTCGGCGGCATAGAACGAGTCGGGCGACTCCACGGCATACATGTTGCCGTTCAGCTTCTGCTCGAAGCTGTAGTTGCCGCCGGTGAAAGCCGGGAAGCGCGTGGCCACCTCATAGGCGCCGCCTTCCACCGTGGCCTGTCCCACGCGCCAGTTGTAGCCCAGCACCTCGCGGGCAAAAGCCTTGTCGGCGGCCGCCGTCTCTTCCGAGCTGTAGGGATTGTCCCAGATGTCGGTGGCAACGTACGAGCCGCTCACCAGCACACAGCCGCCGCCCGTCGTCACCTCGCGCAGCTTCGCCTGCAGCGACTCGGGGAACGCCTTGTAGCGGGTGCCGTACACGCCGCGGCCCTTGGCGCATTCTTTCTGCTTGCCGAGGATGAGGTCGACACTCTGGCCCGCCACCGCCGGAGCCGAGCAGAAGGCCTCGAGGCTCTGGCTGATGAAGCCGCGGCCGGCTGCCACGATAGCCTCGCCGTGCAGAGCCGTGTAGTCAAACGTATTGCCGGCCACCACCTTGTCCTCGTAGTCGGCGCGCGACGCGCCGAAGCCGGCGGCGTCATCGTCCATCCACGGGATGTCGCGGCGGAACTCAAACTGGCTGCCGATAAACGAAATATCCTCCACATAAGGCACGCCATGGTCGCGCATGTCGTAGAAGCCGGCTATCTCGCCGCTGTCAAACCAGTCCGGAGCGCTCAGACGCGTGAAGCCGTTCACCACACACACCGGCGTGCCCTCGCGGTGGCTCAGAGCCAGCACCTCCGAGGGGAAGCTCACACCGCCGTCGTTGCCGGCCACGATGCGGAAACTGTGGATGGCGTCGTCTGTGGCCGTGTACACATATTCGGGCTGCTCCGTGCGTGCTATCGTGCGGAAAGCGTTGCCCGTGGCTCCCGCGCGTTCCTGCACGAGATAGTAGGTTGGCATAGCCGTAGCCTCCAGCGTGTCGGGCGTGGCCTGCCACGTCAGACGGTATTCGTTGCCGCCGGCGCTGCTGATGCCGAACGCACGCACGGCAAGCGGCTGCACCGTGTAGTCGCGGCCGTCGCGGCGCGCCAGGAACTGAAGCATACCTTTATATATGGCGCGCGACACCGTAAAGCGGAACTCCGGGTCAAGGCCGTATTTCATGTCAGCAAAGTTCTGGTGCGACAGCAGCTCGAGCAGCATCGCGGGCACCTCGGGCACGCGGGCCTCGAAGTAGCTCTTGTCCCACATGCCGCGGCGGGTCCACTTCGGCTCGAACTGAGCACGCACGTCCTCCGTTATGTTCGTAAGCACCAGGTCGGTGAAGTCGCGCGACGCCATGCGCGTCGAGCCGTTGCCCAGCACATCGCCCGCCGTGCAGTAGATGCCCAGCGTGCCTATGATACTGTCGTTACGCGTCGTGCCGGCGTCGGAGTGGAAAGCGAAGCTGAGGTCCACGGGGATGCCCAGGCCCTCTCTCTTGGGCAGCATCGACGAGCCGCCGGCGAGCCAGTTCACCCACAGGCCGCGGCTGCGGTAGTCGTCGGCATAGTCGTTCACGCCGCCCGACGGAGTGTACACGCTGTCAGGCGCGCCGGCCCACTGCAGGAAATAGCGCGCACCCTCCACGAAGCGAGGATAGCCCGAGCCCACATACTGGTAGTCGATGCTGTCCAGAGGCTCCTTCACCTTGCGCTCCACATTGCCCATGCCGCCGCCTATCTTCACGGCGTCGGCGCTCACCGAGCGTCCGGCCTTGGTGCCGAGCGTCGACAGCTCCACCACCTGCTGCTTGCCGGCAGCCAGAGGGAAATGCCCCAGATACACCCATGTGCCGGCGCCCATGCGCTGGTTCACGGTGAAGTCATGGTCGCCGTCGGCGGCGTGCACCGTGTAGCGCGCGTCTTCAGTGGCGTCAGGCAGCGACACATAGCTCACGTACACAGCGTAGTCGTCGGCCGCGGGGATGTCGGCGCTCCACGTCGCTTTCGTAGGCTCCGACGCCTTGCGCACCGTGCGTGCCATGCGCGCCTTGCCGGCACGGAAGGGGTTTTCAGTGTCGCGCAGCTTCGCATGCTTGTAGGCGAAACCCGCCACGGGAGCGTCGCTCCACTTGCCGGCCTCGTCGGCATAGCCGGCGTAGGCCTGGCCGCCGTCGGCGTCCACAATTATTTCCGTAAGGTTGGTGTCGCGCTCGCGCGGGCTCATCACATAAGCTCCCGCATTGCGCAGCATCGGCATCAGGAACGGCATCACATAACTCTGCGTGTACAGGTCCTCCACAGTCTGGAAGATACGCGCGCGCTGCCATTCCCAGCGGTTCAGTTTCGGTTCGAAGTACCAGCCGTGGCTCTGCCACAGCGCTATGTTTGCACCGTCCATGCCGCCGGGAGCGGGCTGCGCCTGCTCGTCCGTCACAAAGCGCGCCTTCTCGCGCGGACCGCGCGGAGCCTTCGACGCAAAGCGTGCCAGTTCGTCCAGCGAATGACCGGCCGTGCGCACATCCACTTTGTAGCCGGCGCAGTCCGCGCCGAGCGCCGAAGCCACGTCGGCCTTAAGGGCCTTCACTCCCGCAGCGTCAAGCGACAGATACGACGCCGCGTCGTTGCAGAACACCGTAGCCGCCTTCCGGCGGGCATCTACTTTGATACTGTCGACGCGGATAGTGCCGAAACCCGTCGTGCCGGGGCGGTATGCGTCGATTGCCGCCTTCACGGCAGCTTTGTCTGGCTCGGCGGCGTTCATTGATGCCATTGCCGAGGCGATTGCGAGCAATGCTATGACTGATGCTTTCATGGGAAGTTAAGTTTATCGGGGCGACAGCGCGCAGTGCGCCTTTCCACCCCTACAAAGTTACAGCAAACCTCCCGATTAACACTAAAAAAACGCCGAAAAATGCCCCTCAACCCTCATTTTTAATATTCTTATACGATTTTTTAATCTATTTCACGCGCTCGGGCAAAAAAAATGGAGCGGCTACCACCACGTCGCCGCTCCACATCAGCTCAGAACAATGCCGTTGTAAGCGCCGCCGGCCGGTGCAACACTTTGCTGTACACGCGGCCCTCGCGGTCCGTCACGCGGATAGTCACATCCGTATCCGGGCCCGAAGCCTTGGCCTTGAAAGCATGCATAGTGAACACCGGGCGCACCGTGCCGATCAGCTCACGGCCCTGTTCCACATAGGGAATCGGACACGACAGCAGAAACAGCGGGTCCTTCGTGCGCACGCGCTCCACCGCCAGAGGCTTCTCTCCCTCGAGCATCTCCACAGTCCAGCCGGGACCATAGCCCCACACGTTCACGAGCACCTCGTCCGTCTTCTCGCGGCCGGGCAGAAACTCCGCCGCCACCTGCTCGTTGTCAAGCTCGACCATATTGAGGTCGTAGGCGCGGAACTGCGCTTCGCGCGGCATGCCTGTGCCCTTGTAATAGTCCGAGAATCCGTCGGCGGTGCGGCGCCACACAGCGTAGCCCGACGGCGTGCCGTCGCGGCATATGTTGTTGTCGTTGCCCAGATCCACGCGGGCGTTAAGCCACCACGAACCGCACACCGCGCCATAGTTGTTCTCATAAATCCGGCCGTCTTCCGTCTGCCCTGCGTAGCTCACATGTGTGTGACCCGAAATCACCCGCACATCCTCGAAGCCCTCAAGAGCGTCGATCAGCTCCTGCGCGTTCTCTATATAATAGGTGCGCGCGCCGCCCGGAAAGTAAAACAGCGGAGCGTGCATCGCCACCACCAGCGTCGCCGTCTTGTCCTGCACGAGCGCCAGGTCGCGGCGCAGCCAGTCAAGCTGATAGTCCGTCAGACGGTTCTTGTACACACACTCCCCGTCCGAGCTCAGCTGAGGGCTTCCGTCCACGATCTCGATATTGTCGAGCACCACGAAGTGCACACCGCCCTTGTTGAAACTGTAGTAGTTCGGCCCCACATGGCGGCGCCATTCCCCCGCGGCGTCGAAGTCGTTCTGCGCAGTGTTGTCATTGTCGTGGTTGCCCATCACGCTGTACAGCGGTGCACGCAGCTTGCGCAGGTCCGAGTAGGCCTCCGGCAGCCCGTAGCGGTTGGCCTTCCAGTAGCAGTCGTGCGCCTGGTCGCCGAGAGCTATCAGAAAAGGCTCGTACCCCTCGGCGCGCAACGAGTCCAGCGACGCGTTTATATCCGGCACCGTCGTCGTGTTGAAACAGTTCACCTCGCCATGGCGGTTGCTTATCTGATTGTCCGCGAACGCCACGAAAGCAAAGCGCCCGTCGTCCACCGGCCGCAGCACAAAGTCTGCCGTCTCGTCCTCGTCCGCCGGACAAGTCACCAGATGCCAGAACTGCGGGATATTCACATTGCTCGTCGCAGGCTCATAGCCCGACGGCGTCGACACATACACCAGACCCGCCGCCTTGTCCGTCGACATGGCATAGCGGCCCTGCGCGTCAGTCACCACGATTTCAAAGCCGTCACTCACAGGCACTCCCGCAATCGGGCGCCCCGCCGTATCTTTCACCGTGCCGCTCACCACGGCACCCCATGCAGCGCCCGCAGCCATTGCCGCAGCAGCCGCCAAAACAATTCTTCTGTTTTTCATGACCATCAAAATTACAAAAAATCCCCCACCCTCGCAAACAAAAAATCCCACCCCTTGCCATCAAAAAAAGTCCGCAGCCCCCGATGCGGGAACTGCGGACTCTCTTATGGAATTAGCGGACGATATTTATTTTGTCCAATAGGGGTTCTGCGTCAGTTCGTTGTTCAGACCAATCTGTCCCGAAGGAACGGGGAAGAGATATTCACGCTCGGAGAACGTGCGGGTCTGACCACCGGATGCATCGATGTAGCCGTCCACATTGGCAGGACGCTTATCGGCAGGAACGTTGCTCACGTTGGCGCCGATTGCGATGTCGGGATTCTTGTTGCTGTCGAGCTTGTCGAGCTGATGCCAGCGCACGAGGTCCCAGTAGCGCAGGTCCTTGTCGTAGATAAGCTCGCAGCGGCGGCAGCGGCGGATTTCCCACAGCAGGTTGCTCACGCCCATGTCGTTGTCGGGGTCAGTCATGCTGCTCATTCCGGCAACGGTGGTTGCAGGCAGACCGGCACGGGCAAACATCTTGTTGATGGTCTTGTCCACATCGGCATCGCTGAGCTCGTTCAGCTCGGCTCTGGCCTCCGCATAGTCCAGACCCACCAGAGCGCCCCAGTAAAGAGGTGCGCAGGTATAGTTCCAGATAGTCGTCGTGTAGGTGTAGTCCATTTCCGGATTCACAAATTTCTTCACGCCGTAGCCCGTCACGGATGTCATCGGCATCGAGTTGGGACGCTTGTAGTCGTTGCCGGTGTAATAAACCATATCGTCGATGGTCTCGGCCAGACGGCCGTCGCGCACAGCCAGCAGAGCGGCAATCGAAACCTTGCCGTCGGCGTCGACAGTGCCGGCGTCGTTCGTGTCTTCCGAGGTCAGAGCCTTAGGCTTGCCGTCCTTGAAAAGATAGGAGTCGAAAGCATCCTTGGTGATGCCGCTGATAGGAGTGGAAGAGCTGGTGTAGTCCACCGTGGGATGCATGAACACATCTTTCTCGTACTCCTTCATGAAGATGATTTCGGGATTGGCGCTCAGAGCGGCGCGGAACGAGTTGTAAGTCGCCTGGTAGCTGTCGCCGATAGGATAGGCGTCAACCAGCGGACCGGCGCAGTTCACCACTTCCGCAAAGTACTTCTTGGCGCGGGCATCGTCGTTCTGGTGATAGCGGGCAAAAGAACCCTCGTAGAGACATGCCTCCGACTTCATCGCGGCGGCAAGATCGCGGCTGTAGGCATTCTTGCTGCTCTTGGCTGCAATGTGCTCCGTAGCATATGTAAGGTCCTCCAGAGCATAGTCCATCACGGTGTTGCGCGGCGTGCGCGGGCCGAACAGCTCGTCGCGGTCGCTCGGTTCAAGAGCCTTCGTCACCAGAGGCACATCGCCGTAGCAGCGCACCAGCTGATAGTACTGGTAGCCGCGGATCAGGCGGGCGATAGCCGTGAAGTTCTCTTTCTCCGTATCCGCCAGATTGCTGCCTTCCACACCCTCGATGATGAGGTTGGCGCGGCGGATGTAGATGTACGGATTGTCCCAGCTCGTCGACGAGGCGGGCACGTTGATGTTCTTCCAGTTGGCAAGCTGGTTGCCGCCCGTGGCCGAAGTCTGGTTGTCGTTGAGACCGGGGAAGTAGAACTCGCCGCCGCCCGAGCCGTTGCCGTAGCCCGAGAAAGTCTCGTAGAAATAATTGCACTGACCCTGCACGTTGCTCGGATTGCTCCAGTACTCCACGTTGGAAGTCTGCACCGACTGCGGGTAACGGTTGTCGTTCAGCAGGTCGTCGCAGCTCGAAAGCGTGGCGGCGACTACAGCGGCAACACTTAATATAATAGCTTTTTTCATTGTTTCCTGTTTAGATGTTGAGGTTTAGAATGTCACCTGGAGACCGAACGAATAGGTGCGCATCATGGGCACCGTGCGGCCGAAGCCGCCATTGCCGTCGTTAGCCACACCGCTGTAGCTCTGGGTGATTTCAGGGTCCATGCGATACTTCTTCACGCCGTTGTAGAGGTCGGCCAGATTGTCGGCCGAGAAGTATATGCGGGCGCGCTGGATAAGAGCCTTCTTGGTGATGTCGGCAGGCAGAGTGTAGCCGAATGTCAGCGACTTCAGGCGCAGGTAGGCCAGGTTCATCAGATAGCGGCTCTGAGGATAGAAGTTGGCGGTGCCTCGGCCGATGTTGCTGATAGTGCCGCTCACGGCGCCGGAGCCGTTGACCATGTTCGGATACATGTTGCTCTGGTCCACTTCGTAGCCCTTCACCGTGTAGGTGTGCGTGGTCTCGTCCACGTCCACGATGTAGCGGTTGTAGCTCTGCTGGTGTTCGAAGGTGCCGAGGTTCGAGGCAGCCATAGGAATCATCAGCGAGCCGGTAGCCCAGTAGTTGCGCTTGCCCACGCCCTGGAAGAACAGGTCGAGGTCGAAACCCTTCCAGGCGCCGCCCAGACGGAAGCTGTACTCATAGCGGGGAAGAGCGTTACCGATCACCTTGAGGTCGCCGTGGTCGTCGATCGTGCCCTTGCCGCCGTCAATGCTGCCGCTGTTGTCGAGGTCCTTGTACTTCACGTCGCCGGGGCCGTAGTGGAAGCCGTTCAGGTTCTCAAGACCGCTCTGGTCGGCAACGCCGGGAGCATAGTTCCACGAGCCGTCGGCATTCTGGCCGGTGAAATCGCTTTCCTCAAAATAGCGGTCGGTTTCGAAGCCCCAGATGTCGCCGTAGTACTGGCCTGCGGTGTAGCTGCTCGATTCGGGTGTGAACGTGTAGAGCAGGTTGTTGGGGTTGTTCCAGGCGGTCACCTTAGTGCGGGCGTCCGACAGGTTGAAGTTGGCATACACGTCAGCGTCGCCGAAGCTGTGGTTCCAGCCGATGCTCAGTTCCCAGCCGCGGGTGCGCAGGCTGCCTGCGTTGGTGTAGGGAGCGCTGGTGCCGAGCACGGAGGGCAGCACCTCGCCGGGAGCGAGCATGTCCTTCGTGTCGCGCTGATACCAGTCAAAGCCCACGGTCAGTGCGTTGTTGAAGAAGCCGAGGTCTACGCCCACGTCGGTCGTGATCACGCGCTCCCAGGTAAGGCTGCTGCTCACCAGAGTAGGCATGCCGGCCTCGCTCACCTTGTTGCCGCCCTGCAGCCAGTGCACGTTGGCAGCGGTGATGGGAGTGATGGTCGAGATGAACATATTGTTGCCCACAGCCTCGTTGCCGATGTGACCGTAGCTCGCACGGATCTTACCGTTGCTCCACCACGAAGTCAGAGGCTTGAAGAAATTCTCTTCCGAGAAACGCCAGCCTGCCGACACAGAGGGGAAGAACGCCCACTGGTCAGCCGCAGGGAAGCGGCTCGAGCCGTCGAAGCGGCCGTTCACCTCCAGCAGGTAGCGGCCCTTGTAGTCGTAGTTCACACGGCCGAAGAAACCTGCCGTAGCGCGGTTGGTCTTATCAGCACTCGTGCTGTAGGTCGTGCCGTCAGTAAGGTTGAGGCTGGGCAGCGAATTGTCGAGCAGGCCCGAACGGCGCACATAGAACATGTCGTAGCGCTCGCGCTCGGCCGTGCCGCCCACCATCACCTTCAGATTGTGGTCCTGTGCGAAAGTCTTGTCGTAGGTGGCAAACACGTTGATCGTGTACAGGTCGTTGCGGTAGCTCTGGCGGGTCGACGTAGTGGCCGACTGCGAGGGAGCCGTGTACAGCAGCCAGGGCGAAGTCGTCCAGTTGTTCCACACAGTGGCGGGAGTGTAAGCCGAGTAATAGCTCATGTTGCGCACGGCATAGGTGAAATCGGCCTGCAGCGTGAGACCCTTGATGATTTCAGCCTGCAGCCAGCCCTGCAGACGGGTCTGGTTCACGCGCGTTTCATCCTGGTGAGCGCCGTCGCGCAGACCCATTTCATTGCGGAAATAGTAAGGCAGGCCGTCATCGGCGGTCTTGTAGCCGTAGGTCTCGAAGAACGACGGGAAGCGCCACATGTACTGATAAGAGTTGCGCGTTCCGTTAGGCTCCTTGTACGAGCGGTTGAAATAGCCCAGACGGCCGCCGGCCTTCAGCCACGGGAAAATCTGAGTCTGCACCGATGCGTTCACCATGTGGCGGCTCAGCTTCTCGGGATTGTAGCGCATCAGACCCTCCTTAGTGTCATAGCCGTAGCTGATGCGGTAGGCCGTCTTGCCGCTTGTGCCCTCGAGGCTGATGTTGTGCTTCTGCGAGGGAGCGGTCTGGAACATAGTCTTGCCCGTGTTCCAGTCGGCGTAGCGCACCCACTGGCCGTTGTCCAGGATGGCATAGTCGCCCACATTGTCCCAGCTCTCGAAAGGCTGCAGCTCAACGGCGCTCGTGTACTGCTTGCCGCCATGCTGCTGCTGCCATGCCTTGGCATAGGGGATCACATCCCAGTAGTTCATGCCGAACACCTCGTACGACGGGCTGTTCGCACCGCGCGCAAAAGCCTGGAGCGCAGTCTCAAGGTCAGTCACCGTGTTGGCGAAGTTGGGATAGTACGAAGCGTTGCTCCATGCAAAGTTGTTCACGTATTTCACACTCACGTGGTCCTTGCTCTCGCCGCCCTTCGTCGTGATGAGAATCACACCGAACGCTGCGCGCGTACCGTAAACGGCTGCCGATGCGGCATCCTTCAGCACGCTGATGTCGGCGATATCTTCCGGGTTAAGGTTCGACAGGTCGTCCACAGGCACTCCGTCCACCACGATCAGAGGATTCGAAGTCTGGTTGTTCGACAGCGTGCCCGTGCCGCGGATTTTGATAGAAGGAGTAGAGTTGAAGTCACCGTTCGTAGTGGTGATGGTCAGACCGGGCACAGCGCCCTGCAGCGCACGCGTCACATCCTGCACGGGACGGCTGTCCATCACGCGGGCCACGTCCACCGTGGCCACGGCGCCCGTAAGGTTCGCCTTTTTCTGTGTGCCGTAGCCCACGACCACGAGCTGGTCGAGCTGCTCCGTAGTCGGCTGGAGATACACGGTCATGCCGTTGGCAGCCGCCATTTCCTCCGACTTATAGCCCACATAGCTGATTACAAGCTTAGTTCCGGGGGCAACTTTGATCACGAAGTTGCCGTCGAAGTTGGTAGTCACTGCATTGGACTTGACGCCCTTTTGCATTACACTTGCTCCTATCACCGGGTCATTGTTCTCGTCGAGAATCGTGACCTTCTGTTGTAATATATTATATGTGTGGAAAAGCGCCCGGCGCGTCCGCTTCTATGTGTCTGATTATGAAGGGCTGCGGACGCGCCGTGGCGCGGGGCGGCGTGGCGGGCCGGGTGTGGGGTCAGATGGTGTGTGTCTGCGGGAATGTCTGCATGATGAGGTCGGCTTTGAGGCTGTCGTCGATGTTGCGGTAGCGGGCGAAGGATTTGCTGCCGTCCTTGTGGCCGGACATTGAGCTGATGAGGCTGGGGTCCTTGGCGGTGCGGTAGAGGTTGCCGATGAATGTGCGGCGTGCCATGTGGCTGGAGGCTACGTCGCATATGCGGCGGTGTCGCTCGGATAGTGTGACGGGGTCGAGCACGGTGACTATGCGTGTGATGCCGCAGCGTTCGAGGGCTGCCCGGATGTAGCGGTTGTAGCGTGCGGGGGTGAGGCATGGAAGAAGGCGTCCGCGGGGGTCGCGCCCGGCGAGGCTGCGGACGATTGCGAGCGCGAGCGGATGCAATGGCACGCGCACTGCCTCGGGGCGTGCGTTGCGTGTCTTCTGGGCGACGTATTCGAGTGTGCCTTCGTGCACGCAGTGGGGGCGCAGGCGCTGCAGGTCGGAGAGGCGCACGCCGGTGAGGCACTGGAACACGAACACATGGCGCTGCTCGGAGAGGCGGGGAGCGGCCGACATGTCGGCATCGGAGAGGGCGCGCAGTTCGGCGGCGGAGAGGAAGAACGGGGTGCCGTAGAGCTCGCCCTGCGATGCGATGGGCCGCGGTTCGAAGCCGAGGCTTGCCGCGGCATAGCGCAGGACGGTGCGGAGGCGGGACACGATGGAGCATAGGGTGTTGTGGCCTCGCGGGCGGGTGCCGTTGCCGGTAGTGTGTTCTTCGGAAAGAAACCTCACGAAGCGGTCGACCATGGCAGCGTTCCAGCATTCGGGCTGGGCGGGGTGGCCGCAGCTGCGCTCGAAGCGTGCAAGCATGCGTGCGAGTGTGGCGTACTGGCGCGAGCGCGATTCCGAGAGGCTCCGGGTGGAGGCGTAGGCCTCGGCATAGGCGGAGAGCCCGCGGCCGAGGCATGAGGCGGAGAGTCCGCAGCGTTCGCGCACATATGCGGCTGTGAGCATTTCCCGCGGGGTGGCTGCGCACAGTTCGTAGATTTTTGTCTCGAGGGCTGCGAGCCGTCCGGCTGCCCGCGAGCATGCGAGCGTGTCGTGGCCTGCTGCCGAGATTGTGCCGTCGGCGTGCCACCATGAGTCGGGCACATGGATGCCGGACTTGAGCCGGTGTTGCCTGTAGTGGTCGATTGTGAGCCGCAGCATCACTTGCCGGCGTCCGGCATAGTCGCGTTTCCTGGATAGCGATCGGGTGATTTTCATAAGTCGGAGATGAATTGGTTTATTTTGTGTGTGCCGTGTGCGGCGGCCTCTGTCTGCAAAATGTCTGCAAGATATTTTTGCAGATTTAAGTCATTTTTTCTTTCAAAATGTGAATATATCCGAAATTATTGTTAACTTTGCAATTGCTAAACCTAATATTCGCTTATTTTTCACCTTCTTATGCAATCTGATTTCAGCTTAAACGCCTGTGTGGCTGCGACGCATGTTGCGGCATATGGGTCGTGCCGGCGCCCTGTTTTGTCCGGAACGGGTGTTTTTGCAATGAGCCCGGTGTTTAGTATAGTTAAAATACTTAAAATTATTTTTTCATTTCAAAATATTATTTTAAATTTGGGTCGTGTTACTCCGCACAATTGCGGCGTGACCAACGAGCCATATACTGATGCTCTGAGAAAGGACGCATTAATCAAGTTACTAATACCATACACAAAGACAAAACAGACACTCATCCTATTCCTTAAATCTTAGACCCGAAGAGCCGGAGGCCCTCCGGTTCTGACCAACCAAAAACGACAAAACCACCAATAACTATTAATATGAGAAAACATCTGTTTGTGACCCTGCTTCTGACGTGCGGCCTGCCGTTCGGCTACAGCTTCTCAGCCTACGCCGAGCCCGTTCCGCAGACTCAGAACCAGAACGTCGCCACAATCACCGGTACGATTCTCGACGAGAAAAGCAACATCCCCGACACCGGCGAAACAGCGACTTTCAGCTGCACGGCAAGCGGACCGGCAGCGCAAACAGTTGTTAAAATACCTGAAAAAGTTTTTCCATTTCAAAAATATATTTTAACTTTGAATCGCACAACTCACACTAAGAGCGGTGCGAACATCAAGCCAAGCCAAAAGGCGCTGAAAAACAGACATTTAATTAAATCATCAATACCATTCGCAAAACAAAAACAACAGACATTCATCTCACACCTTAAATCTTAGACCCGAAGAGCCGGAGGCCCTCCGGTTCTGACCAACCAAAAACGACAAAACCACCAATAACTATTAATATGAGAAAACATCTGTTTGTGACCCTGCTTCTGACGTGCGGCCTGCCGTTCGGCTACAGCTTCTCAGCCTACGCCGAGCCCGTTCCGCAGACTCAGAGCCAGAACGTCGCCACAATCACCGGCACGATTCTCGACGAAAACAACGAGCCAGTGATAGGTGCAAGTGTAATGCAAAAAGGCGTAAAAGCCAACGCAGTGACCACCAATTTCGATGGCAACTTCGTCATCAAAGTAGCCCCGGGCACCAAGCTCGTAATCAGTTATGTAGGCTATAAATCCGAAGAGATGGCCGCCGCCAACGGCATGACCGTCTACCTCCAGCCCACCACCGAGCAGCTCGACCAGCTCGTAGTCGTAGGCTACGGCACACAGAAAAAAGCCAACCTCACAGGCGCCGTCGCCACCGTCGACGTTGCCCGCGTAATGGACAGCCGTCCCGTACAGGACGTCACCAAAGCCCTTCAGGGCGCCGTACCCGGCCTCACCATCACAACAGGCAACGGCGGCATCAACTCCGACGCCACAATCCGAATCCGCGGCGTCGGAACACTCACCAACGGACAAGCATCCGACCCCCTCATCGTCGTTGACGGTGTGCCCGTCGACAACCTCAACTTCGTCGACCCCGACGACATCGCCGACATCTCAGTCCTCAAAGACGCAGCTTCCAGCGCCGTTTACGGCGCACGCGCAGCATTCGGCGTCGTCCTCATCACCACCAAGGGAGCCAACAAAAAAGACAAAGTCAGCGTCTCCTACAGCAACAACTTCGCATGGAGCGCACCCACGACAATGCCCGACTTCGCCTACGCAGCCGACGACGTCCTCGGATCTCTGCAGGCCTACTACCGCAACTCCGGCACCAACAAGACCGTCGTAGGCGACATGTACTATGCCGACATCCTCCCCTACCTCGAAACATGGCAGCAGCAGCACGGAGGCAAACGCTACGACAGCTACGTGCAGCTCCAGCCATACCAGGATGAAAACAACATCGGCGATTACCGCGTATTCGACGACGGCTCATGGTTCCGCTACGCCGACTGGGACATCAACAAGACCCTCTACAACAGCGCAGCACCCTCACAGAAGCACAACATCAGCCTCGAAGGCACAAGCGGCAAAACACAATACCGCCTCTCCTTCGGCTACGACAGCAAGCAGAGCCTCATGCGCTACAACCCCGAGAAGATGCACCGCTACATGGCCAACGCAAATATCTCCACCGAGATCACAAGCTGGCTCAAGGCAGGCACACGACTCAGCTTCACTCAGCGCGAGTACACCGAACCCAACACCCCCAGCAACTTCCTCCAGTACGCATGGCGATGGGCTCCGTTCGTGTCTGCATGGGGCTACATTCCCGACCCCACAACAGGCGAGGAAGTGCCCTTCCGCAACACACTTAGCGAGCGACTCCTCGCTCCCACCGACAAGACCGTAAGCCGCCAGTCGCGCCTCCAGGCATGGGCACAGGCCGAAATCATCAAAGGACTCACCCTCCAGGCCGACTTCACATACGACTTCCGCACCGTCGACACCCACGCATCATGGCTCACACAGACCACATGGGACTGGGGCGGCCAGGCATGGGCCACATACACATGGCCCTCTGCAGGACAGAGCCGCACACGTGCCTACCAGACCAAGAACGACATGGACCGCTGGACAACCAACGTCTTCGCAACTTACGCCAAGACTTTCGCCCAGGACCACAACCTCAAGGTAATGGCCGGCTTCTCCGCCGAACAGATGCGCTACGACAACCTCTCCGCAGGCCGCTACGGCCTCGTTGACTTCAACCTCCCCGAAATCAACCTCACCAACGGCAGCGAAGCATCCGACTACATCGTCACCGGCGGCTCCGGCCACCGCGCAACCGCAGGCTTCTTCGGACGCGTCAACTACGACTACAAAGGACGCTACCTCTTCGAAGCAAACGGACGCTACGACGGCTCCACACGATTCCCCGCACACAAGCAATGGGCATTCTTCCCCTCATTCTCCGCAGGATGGCGCTTCTCCGAAGAAGACTTCTTCAAGCCCGTCACCAACTGGTGGAGCAACGGTAAACTCCGCGCAAGCTACGGCCACCTCGGCAACGAAAACCTCGCCGACAACCAGTTCATCTCCACCATCACACTCGGCAACAAGAACGTAAACTGGCTCAACGCCAGCGGAACACCCATCAACGGCGCATCCATGCCCACACTCGTAAGCTCCACGCTCACTTGGGAACGCGTCATCACAACCGACGTCGGCATCGATCTCGGATTCTTCAACAACAGCCTCAACGTCACATTCGACTGGTACCAGCGCGACACCAAAGACATGCTCGCCCCGGGCATGCCCCTGCCCTCGACCCTCGGCGCATCATCGCCCCTCGAGAACGCAGGCAACATGCGCACCAACGGCTGGGAACTCGCCGTCAGCTACAACAAGAGCTTCGGCGACTGGGACATCTGGGCCACAGCAACCATCGGCGACGCACGAAGCAAAGTCACCAAATGGGCCAGCAACGAACACAAGACCCTATACTCATGGTACTACGGCGCCACAGGCTACCGCTTCTACGAAGGACAGACCTTCGGCGACATCTGGGGCTTCGAGTACGACCGCTACTTCGAAGAATCCGACTTCTCCGGCAAAGTCCTCGACCCCGAAACCGGCGAATGGACCGGCGCATGGAACTACGCCAACGGCGTAGCCAACCAGGACGCCCTCGACTTCGGCAACTTCCACTTCGGCCCCGGCGACGTCAAGTTCAAAGACCTCAACGGCGACGGAGTCATCAACAACGGCGACCCCGACATGGTCGACGAAAACGGCAACAAGATTCCCGTCGGAACAATGCGCAACCACGGCGACCTCAAAGTCATCGGCAACGCACTTCCACGATATGAGTACGGACTCCGCATCGGCGCCGCTTGGAAAGGATTCGACATCGACCTCTTCTTCCAGGGCATCGGCAAGCGTAACATGTGGCAGGTATCCAACTTCGTGATGCCCTTCGCACAGGCCAACTCCGGACTCTTCACCCACCAGCTCAGCTACAACTCCTACATCGTCGACGACAACAACCAGATCATCGGCTACAACGTAGACCAGAGCAACGCATACCCCAACCTCACATCCGGCGACTTCGCTTACCACTCAACCATGCGAAACACCTGCAACCAGGGCATCAACAACTGGACCATCAACGACCGTTACCTCGTAAACATGGCCTACCTCCGCATGAAAAACATCACCGTCGGATACACAATCCCCGCATCCATCACCACCAAAGCCTACATCCAGAAGGCACGCGTCTACTTCAGCACCGAGAACCCCTTCTTCATCTACAACGGCGCAGGCAAATACGGAATCGATCCCGAGATGGAAGGCGGCGTAAGCGAAGGCTACGCAGGATTCGGACGCAACAACGCCATGATGAAGAGCTACTCCTTCGGTCTTCAGGTAACTTTCTAAAACACAACACGACATCAATATGAAAAAACATATAATCCTCGGTCTTATCGCAGGCTCCGCTGTAGCACTATCCAGCTGCAACGACTTCCTCGACGACAACCGCTATCCCCTGGACAAGCAGACCGACAACCCCGCCTACTGGACAAGCAGCCAGAACGTACAGGCACAAATCAACACCCTCTACGGCAACTTCACCGGCTACGGCAACGGAGCATCATGGGTCAACGACTTCTACTACCAGTCACTCTCCGACGACCAGTGCTCACACATCTACTCCGGCGAAGGAACAGTCTTCGCACGCTGGACTTACGAAGCAGTCCCCAACTCCAACAGCGTTTGGGACGCAAGCTACATCGAAGTTCGCCGTTGCAACTACATCATCAACAACTGCAACATCGACAACGAAGCCCAGAACGCACACTACATCGCACAGGCACGACTCATCCGAGCCATGCAGTACTACGAACTCGTTCGCGCACTCGGCGACGTGCCCCTCGTCACCGAAGTCCTCGACCCGAACTCACCCGAGCTCTACGGCGAGCGCACTCCACGCAACACCGTCATGGACTTCGTCCTCGAAGACCTCAACTTCGCAGTCGACAACCTCCTCACAAAGAGCAACAAACTCGAAATCAGCGTCGACATGGCAAACGCCATGAAATCCGAAATCTGTCTCTTTGAGGCCGCATACGCCAAATACCACCAGAACGACACCGAACGTGCCAAAAAGTTCTACACCGAGGTAATCAACGCATGCAAATCAATCATGGACAGCAACTACTCCATCTGCGACGACTACCAGTCAATCTACAACTCCGTATTCACCGCCGACACATCCATCGGAACCGTCAGCCTCCTCGACAACCCCGAAATCATCTTCATGAAGGGCTATCAGACAGGCTCCCTCTGCCACTCCGCAGCAGCGTTCCTCAGCGCCGAGACACCCATCGCAGGCATGACGAAGGACGCATTCGACGCATACCTCTTCAAAGACGCCAAGCCCCTCGCAACCACTTCCCTCGACAAGAGCGACCTCCCCGAGCCGATCCTCGACCCCGAAGGAAATGTCACAGGCTTCGACATCTCCAACGCACTCGAAGTACGCGACGGACGCCTCGCAAAGACCATCGACCCCAAGCTCGCCTTCGGTTCCAAAGTCAGCTTCCAGCGTCCCAACTCCTACAGCATCACTTCCACAACAGGCTACACCATCTGCAAATATGTTAACCCCAAAATCAACACACAGCAGACCGTAACAGCCAACAACAACTACACCTGCGCCCCCATCTACTGGCTCGCATACACCTACTGCGACTACCTTGAGGCACGCGCCGAACTCGACCAGATCGACAACGCCGACATCGCCATGTGCGTCAAGCCCCTCTGGGAACGTGCCGGAATCGACACATCCAATCTCAGCAAGGCCTACCTCGAAAACATGGCCGACCCCGCCAACAACATGGGCGTCAGCAGTCTCATCTGGGAAATCCGCCGTCTCCGCCGCTGCGAACTCATGTTCGACCGCAACCACCGCTACTGGGACCTCGTACGCTGGCACAAGCTCGACCTCCTCGACACCAACCAGCACCCCAACATCGCACTCGGCGCAAACATCAGCAACGCACCCGCCGACCTCGTCGTAGGCGTATTCACATCCAACGGCTACATCAACGGAGCAGCCAGCACCGCCGGCACATCCGTCCGCACCTTCACCGAACGTGAATACCTCCAGCCCCTCGGCTCGACAATCATCAACCTCTACAACGACAAGGGCCTCGAACTCCCGCAGAACCCCCACTGGTAAACCGACGTAGCGACGCACACCGTGCGTCCGCCCCATCCACTCAAAAGGCCGCGACCCCCGCCCGGGGCCGCGGCCTTCGCTATCACCACCCCGAAAGCCGCTCCGGGTCTTTTTTAGTCACGGACTTGCCGATTCAATATTTTATATCTAAATTTGCAACAAATCGGAAAGTCATGACTGAAAGCATCATAATAAAGGACGCCGGGCCATTGCGCCATGTAGCCATCGACCGCATCAGCCCCGTCACCCTGCTCATAGGCGAATCCGGCAGCGGAAAAAGCGTATTCATGAAAGCATTGCTTCTCATGCGCTACATATATAAAATGCTAAATATAAGAGCCACGCTCAAGAACGCCGGACTAAAATCACCGTTCAAGCTCAACCTAAGCAGCCTGCTGAAAGACGACCTCGCCCTCTACTTCGGTCCCGGAAAAAGCGGAGAAATACAATACAGCACCCACGACGGACGATACACCCTGCGCATAGCCAACGGCAAGCTCATCACCAAAGAAGCCGAAAACATCTCTGCGCCCGACCTTGTGTTCCTCAAAGAATCATGGATAACGGAGATGCGCAGCGCCATTCCCATGTGGCTCGCACGCCCGGGAGCGTTCAAAGAAGCCGGATTCTATTTCAAAGAAACCGCCGACGACTTCGACAAAGCACTCGACGCCGTCACCGACCTCGCCATGCCACACATCGGCATGCACATGCGCGTAAAGCGCGTCAACGACAAACGACGCGTCATGCTCGCGCCAGACAACGCCACCTACGACGCCCTTGAACTGCGCAATGCCTCATCAGGCATGCAATCATCAGCTCCCGTCGTCGCACTCACCCGATATTTCGCCCGCGAGTTTTCTTTCAAAGACGCCCTCAAACGCTCAATCGTAGACTACCTCTTCCAGCAAGACCGGCTCACACACTACCGCCCCGACATTGAGCCGGCCGACATTCCGCGCATCGTACACATGCACATCGAAGAGCCCGAGCTGAGCCTCTATCCATCCGCACAGTGCGCAATGATGGAAGACATCGTGAAAACAGCGCTCAACCCCGCGGCCGACCGCAGCCTCAGCATCATAATGGCCACACACAGCCCCTACATCGTCAACTACATGAACATCCTGCTGAGCCTTCCCCACACCGACCCCGCCGCACTTTCCGGAGAAAACCTCGGCATATACCGCATAGCCGACGGGCAACTGCAGAACCTCATGGCCCGCACCCCCGCCGGACGATGGATTGTCGACAGCACTGCCTTCACCGAGCCAATGACCGACATCCTCTCCCGCTACCGCTCGCTCAACTCCTGAAAAAATGTCCATCCGCCATTTCCTTCAGCATCGCCTGCCCCCCGCCCGCAAATTCCCTCCCGGCCGGCCCGTCGTCTACCACGAGCAGATTTTCACAGGCACTTTTGCGTTGAACGACGCGCACGCATGTGGCGCCTGCCGCAACAATACAGTCTGCAACAACGAGAATCTCATAATCGTAGCAGGAGACACAACAGTTCACGCCGTCGATCTCGAAGAATACCTCGACCAGTTCCGGGGCACCGCTGCCGAATTTCATGGAGCCCGCTGCGATTTCCTCCTGTACGACGACTGCCTCTCCGGCCCACCCGGAAAGATAGCATTCTGCGACCTCACATGCTCCGACAGCAGCTACATCGGGCCAAACAACGGCAAATACCCGCAAGGGAAACGCATCCACGCATTCAACCAGATGCGCACCTCCATGACAGCCCTCATCCAATCCGAGGTCATGCTCGGCCTGGCCATCCTCTCCCGAAGCAGACGGCAGCTGATATTCGCATGGCGCGACCCCGGCAGGCCACACGCCGACAATGCCGAACGCAACATGATGCTCTTCTCCACCACACCCGCCACCGACGAGCCCATACTGCAGTCATTGCAATCATCAGCAGGCTACGGCTTTGAATTCGTTCAGATTAAATACGACCGACCCTACCTCTGGTAAACTCCCGCATATGAAAAAAAACCTCTTCGCCATACTGACCCTCCTCATCCTCGCAGCAGCAGCCACCTGCGCCGAAGCCCAAGGCTTCGCCATCGCCCCCCGCCCCCACACCGAAGTCAGCGGCTCCGTCTCAGGCGCCACCAAAGCAGAGCTCCTCAGCCGCGCCAGGCGATGGGTAGCACTCACCTTCGACCGCTCCGACGTCATCGACCTCCTCGACCCCGACGCCGGCACCATAGTCCTCAAGTGGAGCGTACCCGTCTCCCAGCCCTCCGAATGGCTCACCCCCACCCTCGGCGAGACATGCGTCATCGACATCCGCGACGACGGCACATGGCGCCTCCGCGTCTACTACCCGCGCATCGCATGGGCACCCTCCGAAGCCGCCGTCGCCTTCGACGAGCTCGGCGCCACCAACTACGAAGCCCGCGAAGACACCCGCTTCATCTCCGACATCGCCAAAGCATCCTTCTCCGGCAGCATGGAATGGCCCGTCGGCGAGCAGCTCGACAGCGTAGCCGCCACCCACCTCCGGCAACTCGCCGCCGTCCAGCAGTTCCGCAGCGACCGCGACAAAGAGCGAGGCCGCGCCACCGCCGACTACCGCGCCGCCGAGCGCCGCTGGCACATCATCAACGAACCCCGCCGCGCCGCCGCCACCTACCACGCCACCCTCGCCCAGTCCCTCGCCGCCGCCCTCGCCTCCTCCTCCTTTTAAGCCGCCAGGAGGCCGACCGCCCCATATTTTGCATATGACCTTCCGATTCAAATGCCCCACACAATAAAAAATATACTTGTCCTTTTTGTCTTTCTGCCCCTCTGCTTCCGTTCAGGCGCCGCAGACATCCACCCCCGCGACACCATCATAAGCTACATCGTCTGCGACGCCGGCGCCGACATCTACCAGCTCGAAGGACACGCCGCACTACGCGTGCAGACACCCGACGCCGACATCGCCGTCAACTACGGCCTCTTCGACTTCTCGGCCCCGGGCTTCGTCTGGCGCTTCGCCCTCGGCCGCACCGACTACATGTGCGGCGCGGCCCCCTGGCCATGGTTCCTCGACACCTACCGCCGCGAAGGCCGCCGCGTCACCCAGCACCGCCTCGACCTCACCCCGTCCGAAAAAGCCGCCGTCATCAGCGCCCTCAGCCGCAACCTCACACCCGAACACCGCGTCTACCGCTACAACTACGTCAAAGACAACTGCGCCACACGCCCCCTCGCCATCGTCG
>CAMWNB010000016.1 GCA_947175495.1 uncultured Porphyromonadaceae bacterium
ACCAATCATTAGCCACAGGTGAGCAGGGCGCGGAGCGCACGCGCAGCCTGTGGATTGCAGCGATAAAAAAAGAAAGGACCGCGTAGCGGTCCTACAATCCCTTGCGGCGGGGGCAATGTGTGTGTGCGATGTAGGACCGCTCTGCGGCCCTTCCCCGATTAATGCCGACAACCACAGGCTGCGCAGCCGCCTTGCGGCGTCTTGCTCACCTGTGGCTAATGGTTGGTATGGCCGCTCTGCGGCCTTTGCCCCTTGGGCGCCGGCGTGGTTAGCGTTGGCAGTTGCGTGGGTGGCCACGGGGATGGCGGGCGGCCGCGTGGCGGCCGTACCAATCAATAGCCACAGGTGAGCAGGGCGCGGAGCGCACGCGCAGCCTGTGGTTTGCAGCGACAAAAGAAGAAAGGGCCGCGTAGCGGTCCTACAATCCCCCTTGTGTGTGGCAATGTGTGCGCGCGATGTAGGACCGCTCTGCGGCCCTTTCCCCGATTAATTCCGACAACCACAGGCTGCGCAGCCGCCTTGCGGCGTCTTGCTCACCTGTGGCTAATGGTTGGTATGGCCGCTCTGCGGCCTTTGCCCATTGGGCGTCGGATGCGTGGATGGCGGATGGAGGCGAGGCCGCTGAGCGGCCTTTGCCCATTGGGTGTCGGATGCAGCTTTGTCCGTCCGTGTCCGTCCGTGTCCGTCCGTGTCCGTCTTGTCTGCGAGAGGCCCTCCCGCGGACACGACAGACAGCCGCAGACACTCTCAGACACTCTCAGACACCCGCAGACAGCCGCGGACAGCCTCAGACACCCTCAGACAGCCTCAGACAGCCGCGGACAGCCGCGGACGCGCGGGGCTCACATGCGGGCCCGGACGCCGAGGGTGAGGACTTTGGTGCGGTCGCCGACGAGCCACACGATGTCGCCTTCGGCAAAGACGAGGTCGGGGTCGGAATCGATGAAGTCGTCGCCGCGGTGCACGGCCACCACCACGGCGTCGTAGCTGTCGCGCAGCGCAGCGCTTCGGGGTGTCTTTCCCAGCAGAGGTGAGTCGGCGCCGAGAATCACCGAGGTCAGCCTCACGTCGGCAGCCTTCACGCCTGCGTCGGGCTCGCGCTCGGCCTCGATGGCCGGCAGCACGGCGCGCAGCTGCTCGTCGTTGCCTATGATGCCGAGCACGTCGCCGGGGAAGATGCGCGTGCGGCCGTTGGGGATGGGGATGACGCGCTGGTCGCGCTGGATGCTCACCACGTTCACTCCGAAGCGGCGGCGCAGGTCGCTGTCCATGAGGCGTTCGCCCACGAAGTCGCAGCCCGCGCCCACGGTCATGAACGCCTGGTGCAGGTCGTTGACCACGGTGTTGTTGGCGCCGCTGCGCCGCAGCTCGCGCTCGTTGAGGTTGTCGCGGAATTTGGTTTCCATGCGGTCGAGGCGCGCCCGCAGGCGGCGCGAGAGCACGAACACGACCACGAGCACCACCACGGCCACCAGGGCCACCATGGCGCGCGAGGAGAAGCTGATGCTCACGGCGTAGGCCGCCATGCCCAGGGCGAGCACCGCGCGGAAGATGCTCAGCACTATCACGGGCACACGCGCCGAGCCGGCGTCGATGCCTTCGGGACAGCGCACCGGCACGGCCAGAGCGAAGAGGAAGGGGGCCATGCAGCAGAGGGTGGCGACGGCGGTGAGCGTCGGGCCCCAGCCCGGCAGCAGGCCCGCCAGGAAGGGCAGCAGATAGCTGCGGCACACTGTCAGGATGGCGATGAGCACTATCGCGTAGGCCACCGTGCCGGGAGCGTAGCGGCGCAGCATGCGGGCCCACACGCCCGGCGTGGCCTGCTCCCTGGCGGCGTCGGAGCGGTAGCGGCGGATGAGGAAGTCGAGGCGCGGGGGCAGGCGGCGCTCCACGGCCTCGTAGGCCGGCGTGGCCATCTTTATGAAGTAGGGGGTGGTGAAGGTGGTGATCACCGACACGGCCACCACTATGGGATATAGGCTCGGCTCGAGCACGCCGAGGCTCATGCCCAGCGTGGCTATGATGAAGGCGAATTCGCCTATCTGAGTCAGTGAGAAACCGCTCTGCATGGCCACGCGCAGCGACTGCCCCGTCACGAGCATGCCGGACGTGCCGAACACTATCATGCCCGCGACCACCACGGCCGACAGGATGAGAACCGAAGGCCAGTAGTCGGAGAGGACGGCCGGCTGCACCATCATGCCCACGGAGATGAAGAACACGGCGCCGAAGAGGTCCCGGACGGGAGCCACCACATGCTCGATGCGCTCGGCATAGCTGGTGCCGGCCAGGATGCTGCCCATGACGAATGCCCCGAGGGCCATCGAGAAGCCGCAATAGACGCTGAACACCGACATGCCGAGGCACAGACCCATCGACACCACCAGCAGCGTCTCGCTGTTGAGGAAGCGGCGCCAGCGGTTGAGCAGCGACGGCAGCACGTACACGCCCACGAGAAACCATATCACGAGGAAGAACAGCAGCTTGCCGATGCTGAACAGCAGGTCGGCGCCCTCCACGGAGTTGTTCACGGCGATGGACGAGAGAATCACCATCATGACTACGGCGAAGAGGTCCTCGACGATGAGCACGGCGAGCACCAGCGAGGCGAATTTCTGCTGGCGCAGGCCCATGTCGGTGAAGGCCTTGATGATGATGGTGGTGGACGACATCGACAGCATGCCTCCGAGGAAGAGGCCGTTGATGCTGTTCATGCCCATGAGGCGGCCGGCGGCGTAGCCGGCTCCCATCATGCCCGTGACGATGACGAGGGCGGTGACCACGGCCGAGCCGCCGGCGCTCATGAGCTTGCGGAAGCTGAACTCAAGGCCCAGCGAGAACAGCAGCACCACGATGCCTATCTGCGCCCAGAAGTCGATGTTGGCCTCGGTGGTCACCGAGGGCAGATACTCGAAGTGGGGACTGGCCAGGAAGCCGGCCACGATGTAGCCGAGCACCACGGGCTGCTTTATCCACTTGAAAAGGACGGTCACGCCCGCACCCAGCAGCAGGATGAAGGCGAGGTCGGTGATGAGCCCCTCGACGTTCATCGGGCGGCGTCGATTTCGCGGAGCAGCTCCTCGACGGCCGTGCGCAGCTGGTCGTCGCGTCCGGCGGCGATGCCTTCGGGGGTGTTGTACACGGCCACGTCGGGCTCAAGCTCCTGGTTCTCGAGCACGGAGCCGTCGGCCAGGCGGTAGCCTATGACGGGGATGCCGAACACCATCGTGGGGTCCTGCATGCGCACCCAGTTGACCGACGTCATGGTGCCGGCCACGGGGGCGCCCACGAGGCGGCCGATGCCGCGGTGCCTGTAGACCCAGGGCGTGCCGTGGGCGTTGCTGTAGCAGGCCTCGCTCATGAGCATGATGCTGGGCTTGTTCCAGCGGCGCGAGGGCATGTCGCAGGTGGCGGTGCCGCGGATTTCCTGGGTGAGGTACTTCTCGCCGCTGAGCAGCACTTCGACGTCCTCGTGCAGGCGGCCGCCGCCGTTCCAGCGGATGTCGACTACGACGCCCTCGCGGTCGTTGTAGCGGCCGAGCAGGTCGCTGTACACGCGTCGGAAGCTGTCGTCGTCCATCGAGGCGATGTGCACATAGCCCAGACGGCCGCCGGAGAGGCTGTCGACCTCGGCGCGGCGTGCGTCGACCCAGCGCTCGTAGAGCAGGCCGGAGAAGGCGCCGGCGCTCACGGGAAGCACCACTTCCTCCACCTCGGCGCCGTCCGTGCCGCGGAAGGCCACGAGGGTCTTTCGGCCGGCGATGTCGGCGAGCAGTTCGGCGTAGTCAGTGTCGTGGGTGAGAGGCTTGCCGTTGATGGCGGTGATGACGGCGCCTGCCGCCATCCGCGAGGACGCCTTGTCGAAGGGGCCGCCCTTGACCACCTCTTCCACGCGCAGGCCCGGCTCGGTGAAGCTGTAGTCGTAGATGAGGCCGAGCGACGCTGTGCGGTCGGCGCCGCGTGCGGCGGGTGCGGAGTAGCGGCCGCCGGTGTGGCTCACGTTGAGCTCGCCCAGCCACTCGCTGAGCAGTTCGGCGAAGTCGTAGTTGTTGGCGATGTGGGGCATGAACTTGCGGTAGGCCTCGGTCATGGCCGGCCAGTCCACGCCGTGCATGTCGGCGGTGTAGAAACGCTCGGCCTCCTCGCGTGCCACATAGTCGAACATGTAGTCGCGCTCGGCGTTGTGGTCGAGGTTCATGCGCGCCTCGTAGGCCACGGGGGTGATTTTGGCGCCCTTGGGCTCGAACTTGCGGATGGTGGAGCCGACAAGGAACATGGTCTTGCCGTCGGGCGTGGCGTCGAACGATGCGCCTCCGCTCACCTTCTTGACCATCTCCATCGAGCCGTCCTCGTCGCGCAGGGCTATCTTCCAGAGGTAGGCGCCGTCGTCGGCGCGAGTGGTGTAGTAGAGGGTCTCTCCGTCGGAGGTGATGATGGCGTCGACGAGGTCGGCCGACATGGGCGTCAGGCGCACCACGCGCTTGTCGATGCCGTCGGGTTCCACGGTTATGGGCTTGACTTCGTGGCTCTTTTCCTCGTCTTTCCCGGCGTCCTTCTTGCCTTTCGCGGCGCCGGCGGCGTCTTTCCCCGCCGCGGGCTTGGCTTTCTTGTCGAGTTCCTTGCGCAGGGCGTAGTCCTCTTCGCTGAGCAGGAAGCGGTCGTAGGAGTCCTGGTTGAGGAACACGAGCATCACGTCGTACTGCGAGCCCCACGAGGCGTGGTTGCGCATGCCGTAGCGCTCGCTGCCGAAGAGGATGGCGTTGCCGTCGAGCGTCCAGCGGATGGTCTCGTCGAAGTAGCCGCTGTTGGTGAGGTTGACCATGGTGCCGTCGGCCACGTTGACGATGCACACGTCGGAGTACGGCTCGTGGCGGCGGGGCACGGCGTCGAGGGCTATCCAGCGCGAGTCGGGGCTCCACCGGTAGTTGAAACCGCCGCTGCGCTGCGGCGTGGAGGTGCCGTCGGTGAGCTCGCGCACGGCGCCTGTGGCCACGTCCATGACGGCCAGGCGGGTGCGGTCGAGCACGAAGGCCAGCTTCTTGCCGTCGGGCGAGTACTGCGGGTTGTAGCGCTCATGTCCGTCGTCGGGGAAGAGGGCCTTTTCGGTGAAGGAGGTGGCGTTGGCAAAATTGCCGTCGGCGTCGGGGCGTGCCATCTCGGCGGTGTAGATGTTGGTGCGGCCGTTGCGCTCGGAGGTGTAGACGAGCTTCTTGCCGTCGGGGCTCCACTGCACGGCGCGCTCGGCGGCGGGGGTGGAGGTGACGCGGGCTGTGGTCGCGTACTCCACGGATGTGACGTACACGTCGCCGCGCCAGACAAGGGCCATCATCTCGCCGTCGGGCGAAGGCGTGGCCTCGGATGCGCCGCGTGTGGCGGAGAGCTTCTCCACGTCGGGCAGCGACTCGTCCACGAGGCTGATGGCCACCTTGGCAGGCTGCGCGCCCTCGCGCATGGTGTAGATCTCGCCGTCGTAGGTGAAGCAGAGGGTGCCGTCGGCTCCGGCCGAGAGGAAGCGCACGGGGTGGGTGGCGAAGGCGGTGACAGCCTTTGCGGAGCCGTCGTCGGCGAGGACGTAGACATTGCTCGAGCCGCCGTCGCGCTCGCTCAGGAAGTAGTTGCGGCCGGGGGCTGCGGCGGGGTTGGTGTCCTCGCCGCGGCGTGCCGTCAGGTTGGTGTGGCGGCCGGTGCGGGCGTCGTAGCGCCAGATGTCGCGGGTGACACCGCTGGTGTGGTGCTTGCGCCATTCGTCCTCAAAGCCTTTCACGTCCTGGTAGAGGAAGCTCTCGCCGCCGGGCTCCCAGCTGACGTAGCGCGCGGGAGTGGCCAGCACGCGCGTGGCGGCGCCGCCTTCGGCGGGCACGGCGTAGAGCTCGGTCATGCGGGCCGAGGGGAAGAGGGCGCTGGCGGCGGGGTCCTGTATGGCTGCCGAGAAAAGCACCTGCTTGCCGTCGGGGGTGAATGCCTCGGGGATTTCCGTGGCGGAGTTGTAGGTGAGGCGCCGGGGAGCGCCGCCCTTGGCGTCGACGATGTAGACGTCCATGTTGCCGTTGCGGTCGGTGGCGAAGGCTATCTGCGAGCCGTCGGGGCTCCACACGGGGTTGGCCTCGTAGCTCGGGGCCGAGGTGAGGCGCGTGGCGGTGCCGCCGGCCGCGGGCACGGTCCACACGTCGCCTTTGTAGCAGAACGCTATGGTGCTGCCGTCGGGCGATATCTTCACGTCGCGCAGCCACATCGGAGTGGTCGTCGCTGCAAACGCCGCCGCAGGGGCCGCGATTGCCAGGAGTGCAAGCAGTTTTTTCATATGATGTGAGTGATTGATTTCAAATAACCTGCAAAGATAGTAAAAAAAGCGAAAACGGCTGCACTTCCGCCCGCTTTTTGCCGCCCGCCGGTGTGAGCGGGAGGCTGACTACAAAAATGTCCCGCTCCGGGGGTGGGGCGGGACATTGTATGGCGCGGGGCGCGGATTATTCGGGGGCGCCGTCGTACACGCTGTCGAGCGTGTAGGCGGGGTCGGTGGTGAAGAACGCCTTGACCATGGTCTCGACGGCGGTCTTGGCCTTGGGGGTGATGTAGTAGCCGGTGGTGTGGTTGAAGAAGCCGAAAGCTTCCTTGCCGGTGCCGGCCGAGCCGTTGTCCCACACGATTGCGGCGATGCCGCGGTCGGCGGCAGCCTTGAAGAGATACTCCGTGTAGTAGAGGCGGAAGGCCTCGGCACGGTCGGTGGAACGGGTGGTGGCGCCGCACTCGCCCAGGTAGACGCCTACGCCGTTGCTGACGTACTTGTCGGCGAGCTTGTCGAGGGTGCCGGTGATGTTGTCCTCGTCGCCCCAGCTTGCCTTCTTGGAGGGGTCGCCGGTGTGGCCCCATTCGGTGTAGGTGGCGTTGATGGCGAAGTCGGTGGGGTCGTAGAAGTGCACGGCCACGAGCAGGCGGTCGGCGGCAGCGTCGGCGGGCAGCACGAGGTTTTCGATGGTGAGCTCGGTGTTGGTGCAGTAGCCGGGCACGCCGAGGAAGCGGGTGGCGTTGTTGCCGCCGGTGGCGCGCACGGCGTCGACGAACGTCTGGTTCCACTCGTTGAGCGTGGCGTACTGCTTGCCGCCGTCGCGGCGGTTGTCGCCCCAGCCCCATCCGCCGTCGTGGATTTCGTTGAAGGACTCGAACATCAGATAGGAGCCTTCGGAGGCGAAGCGCTCGGCGATCTGTGTCCACATGGCGGCGATCTGTGCCTTGACGGCGGTGTTCTTGGCCTCGTCGGCGGCAGCGCCCTTGATGTCGAGCCAGAAAGCCGAGTCGGCGCCGTCGTGGTGCATGTTGATGATGACGTAGAGGCCGGCTTTCTCGGCGTAGCCCACGACTTCGGCCAGGCGGTCGAGCCATGCGTCGTTGATTTTATAGTCGGGACCTTCGCCGAACTGGCCGAGCCAGGTGACGGGGATGCGCACCGTGCGGATGCCGGCGGCGGCGAGGGCGTCGAAGAGATCCTGCCTGGTGGCGGAGTTGCCCCATGCGGTCTCGGAGGACACGCCGTTGCTGTGGGAGTCGAACTGATTGCCGAGGTTCCAGCCCAGCGACATCAGGCGGGCCATCTCCACGGAGTTGTTGGCGTCCTGGCGCACCGGAGGCACGAAGCCTTGGCCTTCGCCTTCGGCCTGGCTGACGGTGGCGTCGGCGGTGAGCTCGCCGGAGGTGAAGGTGATGGTGGTGGAGCGTGCGGCGCCGGTGTTGGCGGCGATGGTGAACACGAATGTGGCCACGTCGCCGGTGCGGTCCGACGATTTGCGCACGACCCATGCGTCGGCGGGGCGCGCCGTGGGCACACGGCCCGACTTCACGGTGACGGTGATTTCGCCGCCTTCGGCGCTGACGTCGGTGGCGGATACGGATTCTACGGAGATATAGTTCTCTACGCCGTCGGTCGGCGCGGGGTCGGGGGTGTACTCGTCGTCGGAGCATGCCCAGAAGGCTGTGCAGGCGAAGAGAGCCAGAGCTGCTGTTTTGATGTGTTTGAACATAGTGTTTTTATGGTTTGTGTTTTGTTGAAATTTCATTCTGCCTTTTCGGCCGCGGGGCGGCGTCGTAGATGGTCTGCAGCGTGCGGGTGGAGTCGCTGAGGTCGTAGCCGCGGGTCATGGCCTCGACGGCGGCGCGCGCCGAGGGGCTGTAGAGGGCGCCTGTGGCGCGGTCGAAGAGGCCGAAGGCCTCGTGGCCCGTGGTGTTGTAGCCGTTGTCCCAGTAGGTGAGGGCTATGCGGCGGTCGGCGGCGGCGCGACACACATACTCGAGGTAGTAGCGGCGGAAAGCCTCGGCGCGTTCGGTGGCGCGGTTGCCGCATCCGAATTCGCCTATGTACACGGGCACTCCGCGTGCGATGAATTTGGCTTCAAGCGCGTCGAACACGTCGGCCACGTTGTCCTCGTCGCCCCACTTCTCTTTGGCGCCGGGGGAGGCCGTGTGGCCCCACTCGGTCTTTTCGGCGTTGATGGCGAAGCTCACGGGGTCGTAGAAATGCACGGCCACGAGCAGGCGGTCGGCCACGCTGTCGGCGGGCAGCACGAGGTGGTCGGCGGTCAGCTGCGGGTTGGTGCAGTAGCCGGGGATGCCCAGGAAGCGTGTGGCGTTGTTGCCGCCGGTGGCGCGCACGGCGTCGACGAAGGTCTGCAGCCATCCGTTGTGCGTGGCGTACTGACGGCCGCCGTCGCAGCGGTTGTTGCCCCAGCCCCATCCGCCGTCGTGGATTTCGTTGAAGGCCTCGAACATGAGGAAGTCGCCTTTGTCGGCAAAGCGGGTGGCAATCTGCGTCCACATGGCGGCCAGCTGTGCCGAGACTTCGGCGTTGCGCGCGCTGTCGGCGGCCGCGCCCTTGATGTCGAGCCAGTGGGCCGAGTCGGCGCCGTCGTGGTGGATGTTGAGTATGGCGCAGAGGCCGGCCTGCTCGGCATAGTCCACCGCCCGGGCCACGCGGTCGAGCCACGCGGAGTCGATGCGGTAGTCGGGAGCGGGACCCACATGGCCGAGCCAGGTCACGGGGATGCGCACATGCGTGAAGCCGGCTGCTGCCACGCTGTCGAATATGGCGCGGCCTACGGGCTTGTTGCCCCATGCGGTTTCGGAGCTTACGCCGTCGTTGTAGCTGTCGAACTGGTTGCCGAGGTTCCAGCCCAGGCCGAGCCTTGCGGCATAGTCTGCCGCAGTGGCCACGGCCTCTTCGTCGTCGGCCGGCTGCGGCTTGTGCGAGCACGCCATGGCCGCTACTGCCAGCAGAAGGGTGAATATGCAGAAGCTGTGTTTTTTCATGATATGCAAAATTACGACGAAAAAGACACCGCGGCAATATGGCTGTGCCTTTTTAGGGGTATTATATGTTGCTTTTTGGTCAGTGAAGTGTTATCACGGTGATTTCCGGCGTGGCTCCGATGCGCATGGGCAGCCCGACGGTGCCGATGCCGGTGTTGACGTACAGGCGGTGGCCGGCCCCGTCGTCGTAGAGTCCGCCCCATGTGGGGTAGCGCCATGCGGCGGGCGAGAATCCTCCGATGCGCATCTGCATGGCGTGGGTGTGGCCCGAGAGGGTGAGCGCGATGTTGGCGTCGGGATTGCCGGCGATGCTGTCGGTCCAGTGGCGCGGGTTGTGCGACAGCAGTATCTTCGGCAGGCTGTCGGCCGGGGTGGGATAGGCACGCCTCAGGTCGCCTCGGGTTGTGAACGGCGGCTCGCCGATATTCTCCACGCCTATCAGGATGAGACGTCCGGACGGGGCGCTCAGAGCCACGGCCTCATTGTCGAGCATGCGCCATCCCATGCGGCGTTGCATGGCCCGCAGCGAGTCGGCGTCGGCGCGGTGAGCCTCATCCGACGGCCAGTTGTAATAGTCGCCGTAGTCGTGGTTGCCCATTATGGAGTAGACCCCGAGAGGCGCGTGCAGGCGCGACAGCGTGGCCATGTAGGGGCGCAGCTCGTCGCTGTGGCGGTTCACGAGGTCGCCGGTGAACACCACCGCGTCGGGCCGCAAGGCGTTGATGGCGTCGACGGTGCGTGCCACGAATGTGGTGTCGCCGTCGTAGCTGCCGACGTGCCAGTCGCTTATCTGCACGATGCGCTTGCCTTTGAGCTCGGCGGGAAGGCCGGGGATGTCTGCGCTCACCTCCTTTACATCCAGAAGGAAACGGCCCGCGAGAGCTCCCCACCACATGCCGGCGAACACGACGGCCGCCAGGCAGGCGCCTATGCCGCTCAGCCAGTGCCAGCGGCGCCGGCGGGCGAGATGCGGGATGGCCGCGGCCGCGTCCGGCACGAAGAAGACGTATTTGGGGATGTAGAAACTCCAGTAGACGTAGACCGCCCACATGAGCGCGTACATGTAGCCGTCGTTGCCGTAGTCCTTCGGCACGAAGATGATGGCGGTCCACAGCAGCGACAGCGCGGCCGAAAGGCCGGCATAGGCTCTGCGCAGGCCCGGACGGCTGATGCGGCGGAAGATGTAGACGTCGAGGGCGATGTTTACCGCCAGGGCTATGAGAGCGGGAAGGAGAGGGAATCTCATGGCCTACCTGATGCCGTTGGCGCGGAGCTGGTTCACGACGGGGTTGGCGTACATCATGAGCACCATATGGCGCATGTAGGCGCGTTCCTCGGCGCTGACGTCGGCCACGTCCACTTTGTCCAGCTGGCGGTTGATGTATTCGTCGAATCCCTCCACGTCGGCGCCCGTGTAGTGGTCGGCAAAGCGCTTCGTGTCGTGGTATTCGTCGTAGGCGATGTAGTTGCAGGGGTAGAGATGGTAGCCGCGGTGAATGGCGTTGTCGATGAGGCGGCACGCCTCGCGCACCACCGGTCCGCGCTCGTCGCTGCCGAAGGCGGCAAGGCTGTCGTTGATGCACTCGCCGAGGCGGAAATGCACCCGTCCCTTGGGGCTCAGCAGGCCGGTCTCCATGCTCAGCAGGTCGTCGCGCTGGCTCTTGTGGAACGCCGGGTCGCGGCGGCGCAGCAGAAACTCGCGCGCCTTCAGATAGTCGTTGGGATCGTATTCGTAGCTGATGGCCGCCGGCAGGAGGTTCACCTCCATGAGGCGGTCTTTCACGTTGCCTTCGCCGGCCAGGCCGAGCATCTTGATGAGGCTCTCCTGTGTGAGGTCGTTGCTGTCCTTGGCGCGTCCCTCGCGCTGTGCTATCCACACCGATTCGTGCCGGCGGCCGATGGTGTAGTGGATGTAGGCCGACAGCTGCTTTGCGGCCTTGAGGGCTTCGATCACCTTGACGTCGCGCTTGACGATGAAGCTGCGGTTGAGCTTCACCAGGTCGCTTATCCACTCATAGATGAGCAGGTTGTTGCCTATGGCCACCTGCGTGATGGGCATGTTGCGGCGGATGAAGCAGAGATTGAGAAAGGAGGCGTCGAGCACGATGTCGCGGTGGTTGGTGATGAAAGTGTAGCTGCGCGACGGGTCGAGGTGCTCATATCCGTCGAATGACAGGCCCGAGGTGGTGCGGGCCACCAGGAATTCGAGGAATTTGCCCATCACTCCGCGCTGGAAATCGTCCTGCGTGGGCACGTTCACCAGCTCGCGGCAGAATTCGGCATAGTCCACGTCGGGCATGACATAGCGTATGGCGTGTTCGAAGCCGGGTTCCTTGACGAGGCCCTGCATCTTTTCCCGGAACTGGGTGTCGTCGTAAGGGGCGATGTCGCGGAATTCTTCCGGCAGAGTATATTCAGAGTCTTTACCTATCGTCGTCATGTTTATGAGTCGATGTCGTTTCGAGTCGCAAAATTAGTAAAAATAATTTATCTAAACGCTGTGCGAGGCGGAATAGTTGCGCCAGCGCTCGATGAGAGCCGTCATGTCGGCCGGAATTTCGGAGGTGAAAAACATCTCCTCGCCCGTGGCGGGATGCACGAATCCGAGAGTGCGGGCGTGGAGCGCCTGGCGCGGGCACGCGGCGAAGCAGTTGGCCACGAAGGCGTTGTACGACGCCGAGCGCAGGCCGCGCAGGGCCACGTCGCCGCCGTAGCGCGAGTCGTTGAACAGCGTGTGGCCTATGTGCTTCATGTGCACGCGTATCTGGTGGGTGCGGCCGGTCTCGAGCACGCAGCGCACCACGGCCACATGGCCCAGCGGCTCCACTACCTCGTAGTGGGTCACGGCATGCTTGCCGCGCTCGTCGCCCGGCGGATACACGGCCATCTGCAGGCGGTCGCGCTCGTTGCGGCCTATGTTGCCTTCGATGCGGCCCGCGGGAGGGTCGGGCACGCCCCACACCAGCGCTATGTACTCGCGGCGCGTCGTCTTGTTGAAGAACTGGCGTCCGAGATGGGTCTTGGCGTCGGGGGTCTTCGCCACCACGAGCAGGCCGGAAGTGTCCTTGTCGATACGGTGCACGAGGCCCAGGCGCGGGTCGCTGACGTCGTAGTCGGGCGTGTCGCGGAAGTGCCATGCCAGAGCGTTGACGAGCGTGCCGGAGTAATTGCCGTGGCCGGGATGCACCACAAGGCCGGCAGGCTTGTTGACCACAAGCACCGTGTCGTCCTCGTACACTATGTCCAGGGGAATATCCTCGGCCAGCACCTCGAAGTCGTAGCGCGGGCGGTCCATCACCACCTGCACCACGTCGAGCGGCTTCACGCGGTAGTTGCTCTTGACCGCGCTGCCGTTCACGATTATGCAGCCGGCCTGCGCGGCCTGCTGTATGCGGTTGCGGCTCGATTTCTGAAGGCGCAGCGCCAGGAACTTGTCGACGCGCAGCAGCTCCTGGCCTTTGTCGGCCACGAATCGGAAATGCTCGTACAGCTCGCGTCCGTCGCCTGTGTCGACGATGCGCGGAGCCTCATCCTCGGCCGTCCCGGCTCCGGGGGTATAGATGCTGTCGTCCTGCTCCATCAGTCGAACATGGCGTTGTCGGGCTCGTCGAAAGCCTCTTCGACAGCGCTGTCAATGGCTGCGTCAAGAGCCGACGTGTCCTTGATTTCGGGCGCGCTGCCCACTTCAAGCGTCACTGTGGCCGTCACGGGGATCTCGCTGTCGACGCGCAGCAGACGTCCGTCCACTTTGGCCGACTCCACCAGGTCGGGATACTGCGAGGGCACGTTGACAATGCGTATGCCGGTGATGCCCAGCCCGCGCAGATAGCTGATGGCCTGGCGCGACGACACGCCCGTCACGGGCATCGTAAGGCGCACCATCTTGGGCGAGAAAGCGGTGATGGTGACGTACACCTGGCGTCCGCGCTTCACGACAGCGCCTGCGTGCGGCCAGCTTTCAAGCACAGTGCCGGGAGCGGTGTCGCGGTCGTACACCGAGTCGGAAATCTCGATGCCCAGGTCGCAGTCGCGCAACAGCTCGGCGGCTGTCGCAAAAGACATGTTCTTCACCTGAGGCACCGTGGATGTGGAGCCGTGGTGGGTCCACACGTTCAGAAATATCATGGCAAACCACACAAGCAGCAGCGCCACGGCCACCATTATTATAAGGTGGCTTATCACGGGATGCTTGCCGTAGAAGCGGTTTATAAAAGACTCATTCGGGTTCATGCCGCAAATTTAATGATTTTTTTTCGGACCTCTCGCAAATTTTGCTAATTTTGCGTTGTATATACTATATATGATTATGAAGCTACTGAAAAAGATGCTATTGTCGCTCGGCATTGCCGTGGCAGGGGAAATGCCTGCCGTGGCCGCCACGGCCGAGCCGGATTTCGCCCATCCGCGAAAGGTGATTGCCGATGCCTACGCCACGCTGCGCAGCTCGGCAGGCAAGCCGGATGAAGGAGCCATGCGCGTGCGCGCCATGCTCGAACTGTATGCGGCCGGGCAGTCGATCGACCCCGACAGCATCTTCTCCCTCATAAGTACCACGGCAGACCTGGCCGCTGCCGAGCCGGACGGAAGCGCCCGCGCCATGATGGAGCTGATGGACGCCGAACTGCTCAACGTTGCCTATATGCGCAAGCGATGGGTCTACGACCGTCTGGAAACACCCGACGAGCCGCTGCCCGCCGACATCGCAGAGTGGAACGGAGCGCAGTTCCGCTCGCAGATAAGCCGCCGGGCGGCGCAGGCCTGTGCCACGGCGCGGCAGTATCCCGCGTCGCTGGAAGCCTACGGCGCGGCGGTGGAGGCCGACAGGCTCACGCTGCTGTATTTTCCGACAGTGGCCGATTTTGTGGCCGATGAGGCGGTCGGTCTGCTGGACGCCAACGATTTCCACGCCATGGCCGACAGCATCGTGGCAGGCAGATGCGCGGCCGCGCCCGAAGGCTCGGCTCCGTGGTTCTACTGGCAGGTGAGAAACATCCGGCGCTCGCAGGCCGACGACTTGTGTGCGCGCTTGCTGGACTTCTACAAGGCGCACAGCGCCGACGAATACGCACGCCTTGCCCTGACCGCCGCGCTCGACTACGACGGGGCGGACGACGATTCCGCCGGTCTCATAGCGCTCATAGAGCAGTCGCTGGAGCGCTTTCCAGGCTATTGGGACAACAACTCGCTGCGCAACGGCCTGGCCATGCTCACGCAGCCCCAAGTGTTCATCCGCTATCCCGAACTCGTCTGTCCCGGACAGAGTTTCGACGTCGCGGTGTCGGCCCGCTATGCCGCCAAAGCCGGCGTCAATATCTACGCCATAACTCCTGCCTTGCTGGCCGTGCGCAGAGGTGTGGACCTGCAGGCGCAAATGCCGTTGCAGACTCTTTCGGCCGCTCTCGCCGGCGAAGCCTCCGACCGCAAGGGCACGATTGCCGTGTCGCTTAAAGACCCCGGAGCATATGCCGTGATGCCCACGGTGAATGGCCGCAGCTACGGCAACAACCGCTACTGGGGCTACCCCATGATGGTGTGCACGCCTTATGTGCCGCTGGCGTTCACCGACTGCTCCGAGCAGGTGGTGGCGATGGCCGATTTCAACACCGGGCGCCCGGTGGAGGGTGTGCGCGTGTTTGCGGGGAACAATGAGGCGACAGCCTCCATTCCCGTAGGCACCACCGACAAGGAAGGGCTCGCGCGCTTCCGCCTGTCGCGGGAACGCAACTACAGCCTGTCGGCCGCCACACCGCAGGGGCAGAAGCTGTTTTTCGGCAACCGTCTGACCGTCACTTCCCCATGGCGCGGCAGCGACCGCACGGAGCGTCAGTTCAACGTGTCGCTGATGCCGGCACGGCCTATCTATCATCCCGGCGACACGATGCAGTGGGTGATGGTGGCCGACTGCAGCGCCGACGGCATGCTCACGCGCGCCGCAGCCCGTTCTTTGGCGGCCCGCGTGGAGTTGCTTGATGCCAACAGCCAGCCGGTCGACACCCTCGACGTGCTCACCGATGCCTACGGCCGCGCCGCAGGCAGCTTCGCCATCCCCGCCGACCGCCTTACGGGCGAGTACACGCTGCGCGCGCTGGTCAGCGACCGCGTGGAGGGCGTCAACCGTGTGATGGTCAGCGACTACCGTATGCCGGTGTTTGAAATCACCGATATCAACGTGCTGCGCGACGCTCCCGCCCGAGGGCAGGTGAGCATCACAGGACGCGCCGTCACATATTCCGGCATGCCTGTGGCCGATGCCCGCGTGAGCGCCGACATCTGCGAGGCCATGCGATGGCGCTGGTGGACACCCTCCCGCCGCCTCGGCACCGTGGATGCCGCCACCGATGCCGCGGGACGCTTCACCCTTGTGGTGTCGCCCGCTATGCTCGACAAAGCCGACTGGAAGGACTTCTCGGCGCAGATAACAGTCACCACGGCAGCCGCAGAGACGGCCGAAGCCACAACGCCGTTCACCACCGGCCGCCCCTACGTCATCCGCCTCGGTGGCTCGGAATATATCAAGGCGCTGACTGAGACCATTCTGCCGATTACGGCCTTCGACGGCCGCGGCGAGAAAGCCGACCTGCAGGTGCGCTGGCGCCTCGTGGAACGCGACACCGAAAAGACCGTGGCACACGGCACATGCGGCACGCTCAGGCCCGTGGCCGACCTCGACCGCGTGCAGGGCGGCTACTACAAGCTCATTGTCGAACCCGTCGACACCGCGCTGGCCGATGCTGCCGGGCCGCAGGACTACACACTCTACAACGTGGCGCTCAACTCCATGCCGCCGGGTCTGCCGCTGCTCGTCGAGACCACATCGGTCGAGACCGACGCCTCGGGCCGAGCCTCCTTCCAGTACGGGGTGGGCGAGAACGACACCTGGCTCTACGCCGCCCTTTGTGTAGGCAAGGAAATAGTTGAGGTGGAAGTGCAGAAGCGCGACCGCGGCTTCAGCCACCTCTCGCTCGACCTCCCGAAAGGCTCCGACGAGGGAGTGCTCAAGATTGCCACCGTGCGCCGCGGACGCACCTATAGGTATAGCGTAGACATCACACGCCCCTCGCAGCGCGCCCTCACAGTGTCGGGCGAAAGCTTCCGCGACCGCCTTGTGCCCGGAGCGGAAGAGCACTGGCGGCTGCGCGTCGCCGCTGCCGACGGCAAGCCGGTCGAGGCAGCCGTGGCTGCCACGATGTACAACCATTCGCTCGACGCCCTTGCGCGGCTTTCGTGGCCGTCGGGCTTCCCTCTCGGCCGAGTGTGGCCGCAGATGAGCCTCAACACCCTCGGCAGCGGCACCCGCGACGGCAACACGGCGGCACCCGTGAAGACGCTGGAGACCACGCAGCTGTCCGACCCCGCCTTCCGCTATTGGTGCGGCTACGGCAGTGCGGGCATATATGGCTCGCGCCGCATGATGCTGAAGAGCTCCGCCGGCGGCATAACCGTGGCGGAGACGGCAATGGCTGCGCCCACGATGGCCAATGCCGTCATGAGCGACCTTGCCGTGGAAGACGATAACGACGCCGGACTCGACGAAGTCGTTGCCGTGGCCGGAGCATCCGACAGCGGAACATCCGCCCTGGAGCAACAGTTCGACTTCCGCGACGCCGACGTGGCCGAGGCGCTGTGGATGCCTATGCTCGCCACAGAGCCGGACGGCAGTCTTGCGATGGATTTCCGCGTGCCGGATGCCAACACCACATGGCGCCTGCAGGCCCTTGCGTGGACCGACGACATGCGTGCCGGCACGCTCGTGCGCGATTTCGTGGCCAACCGCCCCGTGATGGTGCAGCCCAACCTGCCCCGCTTCCTGCGCCGGGGCGACAGCGCCCGCGTGCTGGCTACGGTCTATAACAACAGCGGCTCGGAGGTCGCCATGCACACGGTGGTGGAACTCTTCGACCCTGCCGACATGCGCGTGCTTGCAACGGCCGAAAGCACCGACACAGTGGCTGCCGACGGCTCGGTGCGTGTGGGCATCGACCTCACCGCCCCGGTCGACGCCACCGCCATCGGCTATCGCGTGCGCAGCACCGGCGGCGAATTCGCCGACGGCGAGCAGTCGCTGATACCCATAGAATCCGCGCAGTGCGATGTGGTCGAGAGCACCACATTCTATCTCAATCCCGGCGATAAGGAGCTGAAACTGAAAGTGCCCTCCGACAAGCGCGGCGTCTACACCCTGCAATATTGCGCTAACCCCTCGTGGAGCGTGGTAAAGGCCCTCCCCGGCCTGGTCGACTACGACCCCGTGACCACCCCGGGGGCAGTCAGCTCGCTCTTTGCGGCATGCACGGCCCGCGGCATCGTGCGCAATGTGCCCATGGTGGCCGAAGCCATCGGAAAGTGGGACAAGGCCGGTCTTGCGTCACGCCTGGAGCAGAACGACGCCCTCAGGATAGCCGCTCTCAAAGCCACACCCTGGGTGCAGGCCGCGCAGAGCGACAGCGAGCGCATGGCACGGCTCGCATTGCTTCTCGACCCGAAACGCGTCGACGCCGACATCAACGCGGCCGTTAAGACGCTCTCCTCGCTCGCGGATGCCGACGGCGGTCTGCGCTGGGGCAAATGGAGCACGGAATCATCGCTGTGGGCCACAGAGCTCGCCCTGCACGACCTCGGCCTGCTGCGTCTCGCAGGCTATCTGCCGGACAACGACAGGCTCATGGCCATGATGCGTGCCGCACTTGCCTGGCAGGACAGGGAACACGAGCGCCGCGACCGCAAGGCACTTCCAGACATGGCCTACGCCGTGGTGCGCAGCATGTGGAAAGACGTAGAGCCGTCCGTCTACGGCCGACGCGTGCTCCAGGCCACCATCCAGGACTGCATCAGAAACTGGCGCACGGCCTCTACGGCGGCCAAGGCCAACATGGCCATTCTGCTCGACATCTACGGCTACTCCGCCGTGGCCCGCGAGATTCTCTCGTCGGTCGACGAATTTGCGGTGGCCACGCCCTCGCAGGGTGTCAGCTTCCCGTCCGTCAGCAGCATAGGGCAGTACGCCCCCATGCTCATGGCCTATGGCCGCATCGACCCGCAGTCGGCTCTCATCGACGGCATGCGCCAGTGGCTCGTGGTGCGCGAGCAAGCCACCATGGGCTTCGGAGCCGCCGACGCCACGCAGCTCGTCGGCGCCATCCTCAACAGCGGCACCCCATGGCACACCGACAACGCCCCCGCATCCGTCACCCTGCGCGGCCGTGAACTCGACCTCGGCGACGCGCTCGGCTATGGCGGCGAAGCCACCGTGGCCCTCGGAGCGGATGCTGCCGGCGCCACCCTCCGCATAGCTCCGCAGGCCCGCGTGCCGTCCTATGGCGCTCTTATCAGCAGCTACCGCGCTCTGCCCTCCGAGGTGAAGGCCGCGTCTTGCGACGCCGTGTCCGTGGAGAAGCGTCTCGTGGCGGTAGGCGACGGCGGTGCGGCGGCCTACGCCGACAGCGTGGCTCTCGGCAGCCGCGTGCGTGTGATGCTCACCCTGCATGTCGCGCGCGACATGCAGTACGTCACCATTGTCGACGAGCGTGCCGCAGGCCTCGAGCCCGTCGACCAGACCCCCGGCTATGTCACTTCCGGCGGCGCTGCCTTCTATCGCGAGAACCGCGATGCCTACACGCAGCTCTTCATCAGCTATCTGCCCAAGGGCACCTATCAGATAAGCTACGACTGCACGGCAGCTTGCGCAGGCACCTTCGCTGCAGGCCTGGCCACCGTGCAGAGCGCGCCGGCTCCCGCTCTCACAGCCCACTCGGCCGGCGCCACACTCGTGGTCCGCTGACATCCGTTGCGCCCCCATCCGCGGCATCCGCGAACACCTGTTCGCGGGTGCCGCCTGCCATATGGCCGGACAGCTTTGCCGCATCGGTTCCGTCGCCCGCGAAGATTTATAAGAATAAAGAGGGCTCATGTCACGAATTATTCGTAACTTTGCATGTTATGAAAATGAGCACATTTTCCCTCGCGATAAGCAAGCAGGCTGTAGCCGAGATGGAGCCCGTGGTTTTCGACGGTCCGGTGACGATTGTCGACACTGCGGAACAGCTCGATGCGGCTCTTGCCGACCTCTGCGCCCACTCGCTTGTGGGCTTCGACACCGAAACAAAGCCATCATTCAAGAAAGGTTGCGTCAACAAGGTGGCTCTCATGCAGTTGAGCACCGACACGCACAACTATCTCATACGCCTCAACAAGCTCGGCATCCCTGCCGGGCTTCGCGAGTTTCTGGAGAATCCGGCCATCACCAAGGTAGGACTCTCGGTGCACGACGACTTCAGCGTCATGCGCCGCACCGAGCCGATCGAGCCACAGGGCTTCATCGAGCTTCAGCACTATGTGCGCGACTTCCACATCGCCGACAGCTCGCTCCAGAAGATATATGCGATAGTGTTCGGCAAGCGCATCTCCAAGAAACAGCGCCTCACCAACTGGGAGGCCGCCGAGCTCACCGTGTCGCAGCAGCACTATGCCGCCCTCGACTCCTGGGCCTGTCTTCACATCTACCGCCACCTGCAGGCCGGCAAGTTCGACCCTCAGTCGTCGCCATTCCGCGTGGTGCCCGAACCGGAAGAATCACATGCCGCCGATGAAAATTAAGCGCTCCACCCTCATTCCCGCCGTGCTGCTGGTCTATCTGGCAGTGATGGCCGCCATCGGCTACAGCGATTACGCCGCGGGGCGCATGTCGGCGCTCTACTATTTCGGCATCATCGCCATCACGCTCGTGGTGCTCGTGCTGCTGCATTTCAGCCTCAGGCGGCGCGAAAAATTCAGAGATAACAAAAAACAATAACAGATACAATTACAATACACCATGGCTAAAAAAGCTCTTTTGATCATCCTCGACGGATGGGGCATCGGCAACCATTCCCACAGCGATGCCATCTATAGCACTCCCACTCCCTACTGGGACCACCTTCTTGCAACCTATCCCCACTCGCAGCTGCTTGCCGGAGGCGAGGACGTGGGTCTGCCCGACGGCCAGATGGGCAACTCCGAGGTGGGCCACCTCAACATCGGCGCAGGCCGCATCGTCTACCAGGACCTTGTGAAAATCAACAAATCCATCGCCGACGGCACCATCCTCAACAACCCCATGATCAAGAAAGCGTTCGACTACGCCAAGACCACCGGCAAGCGGATGCACTTCATGGGCCTCACCAGCAACGGCGGCGTGCACTCGTCGCTCGACCACATCTTCGCCCTCTGCGACATCGCCAGGCACTACGGCCTCAGCGACGTGTTCCTCCACTGCTTCATGGACGGCCGCGACACCGACCCCCGCAGCGGCAAAGGATTCATCGAGCAGCTGCAGGCCCACTGCGAGCAGAGCGCAGGCACCATCGCCAGCATCATCGGCCGCTACTATGCCATGGACCGCGACAAGCGCTGGGAGCGCGTGCGCGTGGCCTACGATCTTCTCGTGAAGGGCGAGGGCAAGCAGGCCACCGACATGGTCGAGGCCATGCAGCAGAGCTACGACGAAGACGTCACCGACGAATTCATCAAGCCCATCAACAACGCCAACGTCGACGGCACCATTCAGGAAGGCGACGTGGTGATTTTCTTCAACTACCGCAACGACCGCGCCAAGGAACTCACCGTAGTGCTCACCCAGCAGGACATGCCCGAGGAAGGCATGCACACCATCCCCGGCCTGCAGTACTACTGCATGACACCCTACGACGCGTCCTTCAAGGGCGTTTACATTCTCTTCGACAAGGAGAACGTGGGCAACACCCTCGGCGAATACCTCTCCACGCTCGGCCGCAAGCAGCTGCACATTGCCGAGACCGAGAAATACGCCCATGTGACGTTCTTCTTCAACGGCGGACGCGAGCAGCCCTACGACGGCGAGGACCGCATCCTCGTGCCTTCGCCCAAGGTGGCCACCTACGACCTCAAGCCCGAGATGAGCGCACCCGAGGTGAAAGACAAGCTCGTCGAGGCCATCAAGGAAGAAAAGTACGACTTCATCGTGGTCAACTACGCCAATGGCGACATGGTGGGCCACACCGGCATCTATCCTGCCATCCAGAAGGCCGTAGAGACCCTCGACGTGTGCCTCCACGACACCGTTGAAGCCGCACGCGCCGCAGGCTACGAAGTGATCATCATTGCCGACCACGGCAACGCCGACAACGCCGAGAACCCCGACGGCACGCCCAACACCGCCCACTCGCTCAATCCCGTGCCCTTCGTCTACGTCACCGACAACAAGGGTGCCAAGGTGGCCGACGGCCGCCTGGCCGACGTAGCTCCCTCGCTGCTCCACATCCTCGGCGAAAAGCAGCCTGCCGAGATGACCGGCAGCGACCTCATAGCCGACTGACCCTCGGGCGCCTGACCTTATAGTCCGCATCGGCGCCATCGCACGGAGCCGATGCGGATTTTTTATATTCATCTCTCCGAAACACACAAAAACACATGAAAAATAAGTGCATATTGCCGATGTTGGCTGCCATGGCGCTCCTTGCCTCCTGCAACAACGACATATTTATCGACGACACGCCGCGCGACGCTGTGGAAGTTGCCATGATAGGCGACGGAGGCACCGCCGAAGTGCCTGTCGTGCGCAAAGGGCTCGAATTCATTAGTTTCGACCACTACGACCCCGACAAATTCGTCACCACATACAATCACAACGGCGTAGTGATTCCCAACGAGAGCCCGCTGGACGAAATAGCGCGCATCAACCTCACTTCGCGTCCCCTCATCTTCGACATCTATGTGGAAGGCGACCGCCTGAGGCTGCACAGCACGGAGTGCACCGAGTATATCGGCTCGCTGGAGCTGCGCCTCGACTACGGCTACAAATTGTCGTTCATCACCGTCAATATCGAGCCCGGCTGCCGCCCGGAAATTACGTCTTTCGCTTACGATATGAACCGTCTGGACGACCTCGGATCCCGCAGCGACCAGACATTCTCGCTCTCCTACAACAACGGGGGCTCTCTGCCTTCTTCCCTCACCGTGTGGCCTTATCTCAACAGCTTCTGCCGCGCCACCCTCGAACCGGACGACATATGGTTCAAATATCATGTCATAGGCGCGCCTCTGCCCCTATATTCCGAAACGGAAGGATGGAAGATCTCCGACAAAGACTATGCCCTTAAGACCGGCGTCAACAATGATTTCTCCCTGCCCGGCATCGACCGCATGCTGCAGGTGGTCGTGACTGTCCCGGCAATGTCGCAGGGAACGGTGCGCACATTTGTCGAGAGCCGTCAGGCCACCGTGCCTTTCTTCATGACCATGCAAAATCCCGTGTCGGGCCGCGAGTTTGATTCCGAGGGTCTCTGCACTGTAATACAACCTCTGAGCTATGAAGTGGTTATTGACTAAGATATTGGCCGTTGCGCTTGCCTCCCTCGCATGCTGCCCGGCAAGCGCCCGCACAGCCGACAGCATCCCCGCCACTCCTTTGCACTGGCGCGTGGGAGTGGAATTCAGTCCGGCCATGGTGCCGCACACCAACCGCTATCTCAGCGGCGACAACACCGCCGGCAAAGCCACCGACGCTGCGTTCGCCGGCAGCCTGCGCGGCGATTTCTCGTTCAATCCCGCGTCGCGCAATGGGCGGCTGTACCCCGGCCTGTATCAGGGAGTGGGCGTGGACGCGCGCAGCTTCAGCGGGAACATGCTCGGCACGCCCGTGTCGGTATATGTCTATCAGGGTGCGCCCGTTGCCCGCCTCGGCCGCAGGCTGTGGCTGGGCTACGAATGGCAGTTCGGCGCGGCTTTCGGATGGAAGCACCGCAGCGAGATCACCAACGACGCTCCTTTCGGCGAGAACGGCGCCGTAAGCACCGCGGTCACAGCCCATATGGGCGTGGCGCTGAAGCTGAACTACCGTCTGAACACTCGCTGGCAGCTGATGGCGGGAGTGGAGGCCGTGCATTTTTCCAACGGCAACACGTCGTATCCCAATGCCGGAGTCAACACCGTCGGTCTCAGCGTGGGCGCCGCCTATTCGCTCTCTCCCGGCGCTGCCGATGCTCCCGCGGCCCCTGTGGCTGATGCCGAGGCCGATGCCGGCGAGTGGTTCTTCGACATCACTGCCTATGGCGGATGGCGCAAGCGCGGTCTTTCGTTGGCCGGCGAAGGAGTCATGTGTCCCGGACGCTTTGGTGTGGCCGGCGTGCAGGTGGCTCCGATGCGCAAGTTCAACCGCTGGCTCGCCGCAGGCGCGTCGCTCGACCTGCAGTTCGACGAAAGCGCCGGGCTCGCACCCTATTGGGTGGAGGGAACCTGGGCCGATCAGGTGCGTTTCCGCCGTCCGCCCTTCGGCAAGCAGCTGAGCGCAGGCCTTTCGGCCCATGCCGAGCTGACGATGCCCATCTTCTCCATCAACGCCGGTCTCGGCTACGACTTCGTGTGTCCCGACGGCGACCAGCGTTTCTATCAGTCGCTTGCTCTTAAGGCTTTTGTGACCAGCAATCTGTATCTCAACGCAGGCTATCGCCTCGGACGCTTCCGCGATCCGCAGAACCTGATGCTGGGCGTGGGTGTCAGATTGTAGATATAAATAACCAATACATCAACGCTATGAGAAAGAGAACTTTACTTTGTCTGGCTGTCGCTACGGCGATGTCGGCGGCAGCGCAAATCCCTGCATCGCGCGGGGCTTCGGCCACACCGTTGCAAGTAAAGCGGATTAACACACTGCAGCATGCAGCCACAGCGCGCCCTGCCGCACCGAAGCGTGTGGCAGGCGAGGTTCCCGCCAACACCGTAGAAGTGCCCTTCACCCACAACCTCGGCAAAGACGGCCCGGCCGAAGTGGCAAACTACACCTCTGTCAATGTCAACGGCGACAACCGCGAATGGCTTTTCCGCAAAGTCAATGGCTATGCTTCGTGCATGGCTCCTAATGCCGATAATATAGACGCCAACGACGACTGGCTCATCACCGTGCCCGTGCACATGACGGCCGGCAACTATGTGCTCTCCTACGAGGTCGGCTACCTGGGCTCGGGAGCAACCGGCGTGGAACTGGACGTGAAACTCGGCACTGCTCCCTCCGTCGAGGGGATGATTGCCGAAATCGTGCCCACCACCACCTACGACAAAAAGGACATGACAAAGTACGAGTACAACTGCGCCATCCCCGAGGAGGGCTACTACTACATCGGCTTCCACTGCACCACGCCCAAGGCTGCCAAAGGAGCCATCAAGCTCACCAACGTAGGGCTGCGCGCCGGCTCTGTGGAACCGCCCGTCACCCTCGACCCGCCCGCTGCAGGCACTCTCACATGGGAGCTTGCCCCCAAAGGCGAGCTTAAGGCTACAATCACCTACACCGCCCCCACCAAGACAAAGAGCGGCGCCGACCTCACTGAAATATCCAGGGTGGAACTCACCTCGCGCTGGGGTGTGGACAAGTTCACCTACGACAATGTGGCGCCTGGCCAGGTGATTACGGAAGAGGTTGAGATGTACGCCGGCTACAACAACCGCTTCACGGGCGTGGCCTACGCCGGCAACGCGGCAGGCGACATGGTCGAGCACAAGAACATCTATTGTGGACCCGACAATCCTCTGCCTCCCGCCGACGTGAAACTCACCGTGGCCGACGACTATCGTTCCGCCACGCTTTCGTGGACTGCCCCCGGCGAAGTGGGCGAGAACGGCGGCTATGTCGACACGGAGAAAATCACATATTATGTGTTCGACGCTTTCGGATCGTACTATGATCCCGCGCTCTACACCACCGACCGGACGTCCATCACCATCCAGTATCCCCAGCTCGACGGGCAGGACTTCTTTGCCTATCAGGTGACGGCAGGCATCGACGAGACTTACTATTCTCTTGACACCGCCTCCAACATTGCCACCGTGGGCGAGCCCGACGCACTGCCCTTCACCGAGTCGTTCAAGGACGGCTACTACGACGGCATGTGGCTCATCGACCCTGCCTCTACCGGCAGCGGCACACAGCAGTACGGCACCATCACCGACGAATACTTCGCCTCGCTCTTCGACCCCGACGACCCCGACGCTCCGGAGCCTCTGAAATCGCGCGACGGCGACGGAGGATTCTTCTATTGGCTGCCAATCGAGCGCAACGCCGTGTTCGGCCTCGTGTCGGTGCGTGCCGACATCTCCAAGGCCGCTCATCCCGTTCTCGACTTCTGGTATCAGGGCCAGGGCAGCGTGTTCGACGTGCTTGTGGCCGGCGGAGCAGCCGACCTGAAGGTGGTAAAGAGCATCGACATGCACTCCGACCCCACCACCGGATGGACTCTCGCCCGTGTGCCTCTCGACGAGTTCAAGGCCGCCGGTGCCGTGCAGTTCGAGCTGCGTCTCACAGCCGCCCACAACGACGACGAGCACATCTGGAGCGTGCCTTTCGACGCCATACGCGTGCATGACCTTGCCGAGAAGAATCTCGCCCTCGTGGCCATGCAGGCGCCCGCATCGGCCGCTCCCGGCGCGGAAATCACCCTCAAGGCACGCGTAGAGAACCTCGGCACAGCCGCTGCCAACGGCGCCTCGCTCGTGCTCAAGGCCGATGGCGCGGAAGTGTCCTCTGTAGCTCTGCCGGCTCTTGAAGCCAACGCTATCGGCAACTACGAGGTAGCCTACACAGTGCCCGTCAACGCTCCCGGGGAAATAAAGCTCGCCCTCAGTGTGGTGTTTGAAGGCGACGCCCTGGCCGGCGACAACACGGCTGAAGCCACTCTTGCCGTTACGCGCAAAGACTTCGCCACCGTAGCCGACCTCTCGGCCACCGTAGCCGACGATGTTGTGACGCTCGCATGGTCGGCTCCCGTCAACGGTGCTTCCGAGCCCAAGGCCATCGACGAGGATTTTGAAAGCGAGGACTATGCTCCCATGACCACGGCCGGCGTCGGGGAATGGACGGTTCACGACGGCGACGGCGCGAAAACCTACAATGTGTTCCGCGAGCTGTACAATCCCGCTCAGACGCAGCCCATGGCGTTCCAGCTCTTCAACCGCGACGTGGCCCAGGTGCCGGCTTCTTATTATGACGACGCCGCCGCCCACAGCGGCAGCAGCTTCATGCTCGCTCCCAGCGCGCAGGGTGCACAGAACGACAATTGGCTCATCTCGCCTGAGCTCAGCGGCGAGGCGCAGACAGTCACCTTCTGGGCACGCAGCTACATTGTGGCATGGCCCGAGACCATCTCGGTGTACTATTCCACCACGGATGCCTCCGTGGAGGCTTTCACAGCAGAAGTGACCGTGGCAGGACTGCCCGAAAGCCGCGAGCTGCCCGAGGAGTGGACGCAGTACAGCTTCACTCTTCCTGCCGGCGCCACGCACTTCGCTTTCCGCCACGACAGCTACGACACGCTGGCACTCTTCCTCGACGACGTCAGCTTCGAGGGCATGCCCGACATCCCCGCCGACCTGGCTGTGACAGGCTATCATGTGTTCTGCAACGGACGTCAGCTCACCGACGAACCCGTCGAGGCTCTCACCTATGTGCACAAGCCTCTGGAGGGCATCTCCGAGGACGGCGACTACGACTTCGCCTATACCGTCGTGCCCGTCTACAACCATGGCGGCGCAGGCCATGTCAGCAACGAAGCCAAAGTTTCGCTCACCCTCAGCGGCATCATCGAGATTGCCATCGGCGATGTGGACGCGGCAACTGCCGTCTACACCCTCTCCGGCATCCGCGTGGCTGCCTCCGACATCACCCCCGGCATCTACATCATCGTCCGCGGCGACAAAGCCGAGAAGGCGCTGATAAAGTAAGCCCGATACTCTGATATGACAAAAGCCCTCCGCGCCGAGCGCGGAGGGCTTTTCGTATGATGGTCGGAGGGTTGGGGGATTACATCATGCCGCCCATGCCACCCATGCCGCCGGCGGGCATGCCGGGAGCGGGATTATCTTCCTTGATGTCGGCGATGACACACTCGGTGGTGAGGAACATGCCGGCGATGCTTGCTGCGTTCTCAAGAGCCACGCGGGTCACCTTGGCAGGGTCGATTACGCCTGCAGCGAGCAGGTTCTCGTAGCTGTCGGTGCGGGCGTTGTAGCCGAAGTCGCCCTTGCCTTCGCGCACTTTCTGCACCACAACGGCGCCTTCCACGCCGGCGTTGCGGGCAATCTGGCGCAGGGGCTCTTCGATGGCGCGCTGCACGATGGCGATGCCTGTCTGCTCGTCGTCGTTGTCGCCCTTGAGGTTGTCGAGAGCAGCGAGAGCGCGGATGTAGGCCACACCGCCGCCGGGCACGATGCCTTCGGCGATAGCTGCGCGCGTAGCGCTCAGAGCGTCGTCCACGCGGTCCTTCTTCTCCTTCATCTCCACCTCGCTGGGTGCGCCGATGTGGAGCACGGCCACGCCGCCGGCCAGCTTGGCGAGGCGCTCGTGCAGCTTCTCGCGGTCGTAGTCGCTGGTGGTGGTTTCAATCTGGGCTTTTATCTGAGCCACGCGCTTGGCGATGGCTTCCTGCGAGCCTGCGCCGTTCACGATGGTGGTGTTCTCCTTGTTGATGGTCACCTTGACAGCGGTGCCGAGGTCCTGCATCGTGGCCGTGGCCAGCTGCATTCCCTTTTCCTCGCTGATGACGGTGCCTCCGGTGAGGATGGCGATGTCTTCGAGCATTTCCTTGCGGCGGTCGCCGAAGCCGGGAGCCTTGACGGCGCAGATTTTCAGCGAGCCGCGCAGACGGTTCACGACGAGGGTGGCGAGGGCTTCCTGGTCGACGTCTTCGGCGATGATGAGCAGAGGACGGCCGCTCTGGGCGGTGTTCTCAAGGATGGGAAGGATGTCCTTCAGATTGCTCACCTTCTTGTCGTAGATGAGGATGAAGGGATTGTCCATCACGCATTCCATCTTTTCGGGATCGGTGACGAAGTAAGGTGAGATATAGCCGCGGTCGAACTGCATGCCCTCAACGATGTCGATGGTGGTTTCGGTGCCTTTGGCCTCGTCGACGGTGATGACGCCTTCTTTCTTTACTTTCTTCATGGCCTCGGCGATGAGGTGGCCGATGGTCTCGTCGTTATTGGCCGACACGCGTGCCACGTCTTCGATTTTCTTGAAGTCGTCGCCCACTTCCTCGCTCATGTCGCGGATGGCAGCCACAACGGTGGCCACGGCCTTGTCGATGCCGCGCTTGAGGTCCATGGGGTTGGCGCCGGCGGTCACGTTCTTGAGGCCTACGGAGATGATGCTCTGGGCAAGCACGGTGGCGGTGGTGGTGCCGTCGCCGGCATCGTCGCCGGTCTTGGAGGCTACTTCCTTCACGAGCTGAGCGCCCATGTTCTGGAAGGGATCTTCAAGTTCTACCTCGCGGGCCACGCTTACGCCGTCCTTGGTGATGTGGGGTGCGCCGAATTTCTTGTCGATGATGACATTGCGGCCTTTCGGGCCGAGTGTCACCTTTACGGCGTCGGCCAGTGCGTCAACGCCTTTCTTGAGCTCCTCGCGGGCTTTGATATTGAATTCAATCTGTTTAGCCATAGCTTATGATTTTGTTTTTACGATTATACTATACCTGAATTTATTTTTCGATAATGGCGAGCACTTCGTTCTGGCGCATTACGAGCACCTTTTCGCCGTCGACTTCCAGCTCGGTGCCGGCGTACTTGCCGTAGTACACTTCGTTGCCTTCGGCCAGTACCATTTCTTCGTCCTTAGTGCCGTTGCCCACGGCGATCACTGTGCCTTTAAGGGGCTTTTCCTTCGCGCTGTCGGGGATGATGATACCGTTGATGGTTGTTTCTTCTGCTGCGGTCGGGCGGATGATCACGCGGTCGGCCAGGGGTTTAAGTTTCATAGTATGCGTAAATTTATATGTTTTTTTGTTATAGTCTCTGCCTGTGGTAATGCATATTCCGTGCCAAATGCCACAAACGCGCCGACGGCTGACAAAATGTCGCTTTTTTCGGCACGTCACCACTATAACACCCGCAGGCTCACAAAGTTCAACCCTGCGTCGAGGCGTGGCAGAAACGCGTCAGAAGCGGGGCGTTATGCCCACGAACAGCTCGAAATTGATGCCGGGCATGGGGCGCGACAGCACCGACAGATAGTCCTCGTTGAAGAGATTGTTGACGGCCAGTTTCACCGACAGGTCCATCGGGCGCAGGCGCAGTTCCTTGCCCAGCTCGATGTTGCTCATGTAGTAGGGCGGCAGGTAGCCGGTGAGGCTTTGCTCGTTGCTCGACATGGTGTGGCGCTGCGAATAGTGGCACCACTTGTAGAGCACGCTCCAGCCGCGCCATGCGGCGCGCAGCGTGGCCGACGCCGAGCGCAGCGGAACATAGGGCAGCTGCTTGCCCACGGAGTTGTCGGCATCGCTGACGGGCTCGCCGTCGTTGACCGACGGTGTCCATGAAAACGACGCACCCGCGTCCACCTGCCAGCCGTGCGCCGGGATGAGGCTGAGATCGGCACGCGTCTCTATGCCGTAGGCGTGCACGCGCATGACGTTGCGCGGCGAGAAGAAGCCTTTGGGCGTGGGAAGCCACATTATCCAGTCGTCGATGCGCGAGTCAAACCATCCTGCGCTTCCGGTAAGGCGATATAACCCCGTGCGTCCGGTCTCGAACGACAGGTCGGCGTCGTAGCTGAAGCCGTGCTCGGGACGCAGGTCGGGGTTGCCGCCGGGCAGGAAGTACATGTCGTTGACGGTGGGGAAGCGATAGTTGCGGGCTATGGATGCGCGCGCCGTAAGGCCGGCTGCGGGCCACAGCACGGCTTCGGCGGCCAGCGAGGGCATCAGCGGCGCCGTGTGTCCGGCGTTTATTTCCTCGCGCAGCACCAGCGATATGCCGGTGCGGTCGGTGGGGCGCCAGCGTCCTGTGGCCGAAGCCGCGAGTTCGGCGCGCTCCGCGTCGTAGCCCACGGTGGCATTGCCTCCTCCGGCCGTGACCACGCTGCGGTCGTGGCTGCGCACCGTGTGCTGCCGTGCCGACAGCGACACGGCGAAGTTCCACCGTCTTGATGGCGAGTATTCGCCGTCGGCGCGTCCGTAGAAGCTGTTCACATAGCTGCGTGCGCGTGTCATGGTGTTCATCACTCCCTCGGCGGCTTCGCGGCGGTAGTCGTAGTGTGTCTGCGCATAAACGTAGCCGGCGTGCACGGTGCTTTTCCACTTCGGGGCGAAATGTTCCCATGTGGCCACTGCGCGCAGCGTCTGCTCGCGCTGCCGGTTTTCAAAACTGCGCTCGTCGCCGTAGTCGGTGGTGAGCATCGGCAGCTCTCGGTCGGAGTGCGTGTACCATGCGCTGAGACCTATGCTGTTGTCGCCGTCGCGGTAGAACACGTCCTGCAGCGCATGCAGGTCCTTGAACGCGCCGCTGCGGTTGCGCTCGCGCGGGTGATACTGGCCTGTGATGTTGTGGTTGTCGTCGTAGATGTTCTCCTTCTTGTCGTGGTTGATATAGGAATAGTCGTTGGCCGACGACGAGTAGACCACGCGGGTGCTCGACCGCCAGCGTGCGCTGCCGTAGCTGATGCGGGCAAATTCGTCGAAGGTGCTGAACGAGCCTATGCCCTGAATGTACTGCACCTTCAGTCCCTCGGGTGGCACGGGTGCCGTCGACAGCTGCACCAGGCCTCCGAGGCCGCCGCTGCTTTCGCCCAGCGATGAGTTGCCGTGAAGCAGCGCTGCCTTGTCGATGAAGTACGACGGAATGGTGGAGAAGTCGGTCATGCCCAGCATGGGATTGGTCAGCGGCATGCCGTTCCATGTCACCTGCGTGTGGCTGGGCGATGTGCCGCGGAAAGCCACGGTCGACAGCGTGGCGCGTCCGTAGCTCTTCACGAACACCGACGAGTTGTAGCTGAGCACGTCGGCCATCGACAGCGCTATGTTCTCCTTCAGCGCCAGAGAGTCGAAGGTGGTTTTCACAATGCCGGTCTCCTTGATGGGGCGTTTGCCGCTCACCACCACCTCGCGCAGCTCCTGTGTCTGCGCGGCGGACGATGCGAGGCATAGCGACAGCAATATGAACGCAGGTGTCCTCATTTCCAGCAGAAGGCTCCGGGGGTTATGCCTGTGGCGAAGCGGTCGGTCAGTTCGCCATGCGGGTTGTAGCGGTAGATTGTGGCTGCCTGCTGATAGTCGGCGGCATCGGCCACATACAGGTCGCCGTCGTGCGGGCTCACGGTGAGGCTGTAAAAGCGTCCGTTGGCAGGCTCGCGCACGAATGGCACGTCCGGCAGCTGCGCGTCGTCAGTGGCCATGCGCCACACGTCGCCGTTTATCCAGTAGAGTGTGTCGCCTGCGGCGTTCAATGTCAGCTGCATGGGCGAGTCGTCGAGGTCGAAGATATAGCTGCGTTCCACCTCGAAGCGGTCGAGGTCGATGCACATGAGCCGCGGCCGTTCATGTCCGAGAGGGTTGCCGTAGAAGCCGCCGTCGGTGAGCACCCACAGGCGCCCGTCGCGGTCGAGGGCTATGGAGCGCGGCTGTATGCCCACCTCCAGGCGTTCGGCCACGCGGTCGGTGTGTGTGTCAATCTTTATTATGGAGTTCTGGTAGCTCCAGCAGTTGCAGTACACATAGTCGCCCCGCTGCACCATCTGCTCCGTCGAGCCGGATTCGGCGCTCATTCCGGGCACGGCGATGTGGCCCGTCACCTCGTAGCGCTCGGGATTGACTATGAATATGCGGTTGTCCCACAATTGCGTTATGTAGGCCTTCGTGTCGCTCACGAAGTGCATGTAGCGCGGCGAGGTGAGGTTTTCTATGCGTCCTGTCTCGCGCAGGTTGTCGGCATCGACGGCAAACACCACATGGCTGTTGTTCACCACAATCCATCCGCGGCCGCCGTGCATGGTCATCGACTGGGCCACATCGCCCAGCTTCATGCCGTTGGCCCGGAAAAACACTTCGTTCTGCACCGTGCGCGTGGCGGGGTCGTAGTAGCTCAGCGTGCTGTTGCCGTACTGGAAGTTGCCCTCGCACACAATAAAAAGGCCATCGTCGGGCACCGTCAGGTCCTCGGCATGGCCGTAATCCCACTTCATGCAGCCCGTGAGGGCCGCACAAAGCAGGGTCGCAGAAAAGAAGTGTCGGAAAGTCATTTACTTGGCGAAGCGCACGGCCACGTCGTCGAAGGCGAAGTAGGCGGGCTCGTTAAGGCCCCATTTGCCGCGCAGGTCGGCGCTGCCGTCCATGTTGAACTCGATTTTGGCCACGTCGCCCAGCGGGGTGAGGTCCCACTTGGTCCATTCGTTCACGATTTTGTCCTTGCCGTCGCAGAGCAGAAACTCGCAGGTGCCCGTCTCGGCTCCGGTCTTGTCGTAGCCGATGGCGATGATTTTGAACCATGTGTCGGCGCCGGCTGCCGCGCAATAGGCGTTGCCGTTGAGCAGGGTGGAGTAGGTGTAGGCCGTGTTGGTCACATACATGTGGTCGACCGTGCGCTCCACGCCGTCGGCAAAGGTGAGCGCGGGCAGTTGGTCCTTGTAGCTTTCGCCGTCCACATAGCCGTTGTGCACGCAGAAGTTGCGCGAGCCGTTGTGGCCTGCGGCTCCCTCGCTTCCGGTGTTGACGCAGAGCTGGCGTGTGTAGTCAAGACCTTCGATCGTTGCCGTGTAGTACGACGACACTGCCGCACCGCCGTCCCAATAAGGGCCGCCGCCGAGCAGGCCGCCGGCCAGCTCAGTGTTGCCGCTGTCGTGCCATGCGTAGCCCGTCCAGGCAAAGTCGTTGTACAGCAGTGCGCCGCCGTATTCCACGTTGTCGATGAGGTCGCTCCATGTGCTGATGGTCACGTCGGTGCGGTTCTCGAAGTTGTAGGGTGCGAAATGCGCGTCGGCGTCCTCGAAGGTGAGTGTGCGGAGTTCGTAGCCGGGGCCGCCGGGCACGTTGGGTTCGTCATCGTTGCTGCAGGCGGTGGCAAGCAGCGCCAGGGGGATAAGATACAGTGCTTTTTTGAACATGAGTTTTGATTTAGTAGAAAAAAGACTGATTTGCCGCCGTCGGCCGCGTGCGCCTGTCGCATGGCTGTGCAATCCCGCGGTGAGTGCTGTGCCTGTGCTTCGATTTCGTCCCGTTGTCCTGCGGGCGACAAATCAAGAAAGAGCCTCGGCAGGTTTTCTGACTTGCCCTCTTTCGCCGCCCCGGCGCCTTCTCGGGGCAGTGGCCCCAATGGCATGATGCTTCGCAGCGCGGCTGCTCCAAGGCAGCCGGAGAGCTCACAGCAGCAGGAACTGTGCCGGACTCACACCGGCTTCCCTTCGCCTAAGCGCCGGCAAAATTAACCAATTCTCCCGACATACGCAACCCCGTGTATTCAAAAATATCCTGCAGAGACGGTCTCTTACATGGTGGGGAGGTCGAGCAGCGGAGTGGCGGGGAAGTGGCGGGAGAGGTAGCGGGCGATGTAGGCTCGGGTGTCGGCGGCGATTACGGGGTCGGTGTCGAAATGGTGGTTGTAGACCACGGCGGCGAGTTCGATGCCACGGTGTGCGATGGCTTCGAGCGACAGCACCGTGTGGTTGATGGAGCCCAGGCGTCCGTTCGTCACGAGCACCACGGGCAGCCGGTGCGCGGCCACATAGTCGATGGTGCTGACATCGTCGGTCACGGGCACCATGAGGCCGCCGGCGCCCTCGAGCAGCACGCAGTCGTAGAGGCCGAGCAGGCGCCCGGTTGCGGCTTCGACGAGGCCGAGGTCAATCTCGCGGCCGTCGATGCGGGCGGCGAGCTGGGCCGAGGCGGGGTAGGAGAATATGATGGGCGCGGTGGTGTGGTCGAGGTCTACAGGCTGCAGTTCCATGCCGCAGAGGCGGCGGTGGGCCTCGATGTCCTCCGACGAGTCGGTGCAGCCGGTCTGGATGAATTTCTGGGTGATGACGCTGCGGCCTTCGGCGGCAATCTGCTGTGCCAGCCAGGCGGTGGCGTAGGTCTTGCCGGCGTCGGTGTCGATGCCGCTTATGAAGAGGACGCGATGGGATGTCATGGCTTTTTGCGTATGATGATGAACAGAGGGGCGTAGGTGAGAGTGCAGGGTGCCGCAGGGTCGGGCTGCAGGCGCGAGGCTATGGCACGGGCGTTGGCTGCGGTGCGGGTGATGGCGTTCACTCCCGTGCGGCTGAGATGGCGCAGGGCGTGCATGGCGTCGGCGAAGCGGCATTGCATCTCCACCTGCCGCACCTCCACCGGTTCGGCCTCCGGCATTGCCGCAATGGCCTCGCGCCAGACGGCGGCGTCGGCAAGGTGCAGCCCCACGCCCGATGCCGATGCCGTCTCGTGCATGTTGCGCCGGCCGAATGTCGACAGCACGAGCATGCCGCCGGGACGCAGGGAGCGCAGGGCGCGCTCCACGAAGCGCTCGGGCGAGTTGAACCATTGCATGGTGGATGCCGACACTATCATGTCCGTCGCGCCGGCGGCCGTTTCGGCCATGTGCGTTTCGGCGTCGCAGGCCGTGTAGGCCGCAGGGTCGATGCCCTCGGGGGCGTAGGGTGCGATGTCCCAGTAGGCAAGCCGCGCGGCGGGGTGCATGTCGAGCACGCGCCGCGACAGCAGTCCCGTGCCGCAGCCTATCTCCAGCACCGTGGCGCGTGCGTCGTCGAGGATGGCGCGCGTGTCCTTGTCGGCAAGCAGACCGGCCAGATAGTCGGCGATGAGCTTCTGAGGCTCGGCGTGGTCGTCGTAGCTCGGGCGGGCGGCGCTGAAGCGCTCGGCCACCAGTGTCTTGTCTATGAAGAATCCGTCGATGATTTTCTGGAAATCGGGCAGGTGCGGGATGTCGCTCTCTATGGTGTCCATGCCTTCGAAGGCTGCGCGCTGGTTGTCGGGCGGGAAGATGGCATCGCGCGCGGCCACTATGTAGTGGTCGAAGCGCGGGCCGGTGCCGGCGCAGGACGCCGCGCGCTCCCCGATGGCCTTGAGCTCGGCCCGCAGGCTCTCGACGCTGCGTTGTGGCGCGCGGGAGGAGAAAACGGCGAAAGCGCCTGCGCCGCCGCACATGCGCCGCATGAAGCGTGCCACCGACTGCTCCGAGAGTCCCTCGAGCGTGGCGCGGAATATTGCTTCCGGGATGCCTGCAGTGTCGTCGACGGGCCGTGGCGTGCCTGCCACGGCGATGCGCGCGGTCACTCGCGGTCCGAGCTGCGCGTGGCACAGTTGGGCGGCCATGACGCCCATCGACCATGCGAGCACGCACACTTCGCCGTAGCCCTCGGTCCATTCGTGGCGGAATGTCATGTCGGTGTAGTCCCAAACCACGGCGATGTCGTAGCCCGCGCGCACAAGTCCGGCAAAGGGACGCTCGTCCATGCCCCATCCGGCGAATATCAGAATCAGGCGCGGGGCGCCCGTGCGGCTTACATAGGCGTGTCTCATAGCTCGGCGATGATTTGTTTCAGAGGTGCTATCTGTCCGGCGTCCATGGCGGCCGACAGCGAGAAGCGCAGGCGGTCTGTGCCCGGGGGGACGGTGGGCGTGCGGATGGGCAGCACATGGTAGCCTTTGCGCTCCAGCGCCTCCGACATGGCCACCGCGCGCCCGGGCGTGCCCACCACAAGCGGCGCTATGTGGCTCGGCTCGGCGTCAAGGCCGAGCGCACTGTAGAGCGTGCGCGACAATGCGGCGAGGTGGCGCCGCTCGCTGTCCATGTTCTGCATGCGCTCGAAGATGAAGCGGTTCCACGCGGCGCAGATGGGCGGCATTGCCGTGGAGAAGATAAAACTGCGGGCCTTGTTGACCATGAACTCGCGCATGGACGCGCCCATCACTCCATAGGCTCCCGTGCCTGCGAGGGCCTTTCCGATGGTGCCCACGAGCACGTCCACTCTGTCGCCGACGCCTTCTGCCTCGGCGAGTCCCAGGCCGGATGGCCCGAGTGCTCCCACGGCGTGGGCTTCGTCGATGTAGAGCATGGCGCCCGGCGTGGCCTCTTTGGCGGCCACGAGTTCGCGGATGTCGGCGCGGTCGCCGTCCATGCTGTAGATGCTTTCGGCCACAATCAGCACGCCCGCATAGTCCTTGGCCTTGGCGGCGAGGATGCGTCGCAGGTGGCCGTAGTCGTTGTGGCGGAAGCGCTCCATGGGGGCTCCTCCGAGGCGGATGCCGTCGATGATGCTTGCGTGCACCAGGCGGTCGGCCACCACGAGCGTGCGCTTGTCGGCGGTGAGAGCCGCTATCATGCCCGCGTTGGCATGGTAGCCGCTGTTGAAGAGCAGGGCGGGGCGCGCGTAGGCCTGCGCTATGCAGCGCTCCAGAGCGTCGAATTCGCGCTGATGCGACGCAAGCAGGCGCGAGGCCGAGGCCGACATGGCATAGCCTCGCTCGCAAGCCTCGGCCATGAATTCGCGGCGCAAGTCGTCGCGTTCGGCCAGCCCGAGATAGTCGTTGCCGGAGAGGTCGATTGAAGCGGAGGCGCGGGAGTCGGCCGGCACGCGGCGCAGATTGCCCGACTCGCGCAGGGCGCTGAGGGTAGATTCGATGTCCATGGTTCAGCAGGCTGTCTGTTCCACAAGTTCGAGCAAGGCCGCGCACAGGCGCTCAAGCTGTCCGTCGCTTACGACGTAGGGAGGCATGATGTAGACGTTGCGGCCGAATGGGCGGATCCACACACCTTTTGCCACGCACAGCTTCTGGAACTCGCCCACGTCGACGGGGCGGCGTGTCTCCACCACGCCTATGCTGCCCAACACGCGCACGTCGGTGACGCCAGGCAGCGTTGCGGCAGGCGCCAACAGCTCGCGCATGCGGCTTTCCATGTGGCCCACCACTGCGGCCATGTCCTGCTCGCGGAGCAGCGTCAGCGACTCTGCCGCCACGGCGCATGCCAGCGGATTGGCCATGAACGTGGGGCCGTGCATCAGCACGCCCGCTTCGCCGCGCGAGATGGTGTCGGCCACTTCGGCCGTGGTGAGCACGGCGCTCATGGTCATGTAGCCGCCGGTGAGACCTTTGCCCACACACATGATGTCGGGCTTCACTCCGGCGTGCTCCCATGCGAAGCAGCGCCCCGTGCGCCAGAATCCGGTGGCTATCTCGTCGAATATCACATATATGCCTCTGTCGCGGCACAGCTTCACGGCTTGCCGCAGATACTCGGGATGGTAGAACCACATGCCGCCGGCTCCCTGGACTATCGGCTCGAGGATGAGCGCGGCTATCTCGTGGCCGCGGGTGTCGAGCACCTCGCGCAGCGGTTCGATGTCGGCCTGCTGCCACTCGCCGCCGAAGCGCGAGCGCGGCTGCGGCACAAAGTAGCGCACGGGCAGAGCGCTCCCGAAAGCCTGGTGCATGCCGGTGACGGGGTCGCACACGCTCATGGCGTTCCATGTGTCGCCGTGGTAGCCGGAGCGAATGGTCACGAAGTTGGTGCGGCGGTGGTCGGCAGTGCGGCTAATGGCCGCCTGCACGGCCATCTTCATGGCCACTTCCACTGCCACCGATCCGCTGTCGGCGTAGAATATGTTGTGCATGTTGTCGGGCGCCATCCCGAGCAGCAGACGGCCAAGACGCAGCGCCGGCTCGTGGGTGAGACCGCCGAACATCACATGGCTCATGCTGTGCAGCTGCCGCTCCACGGCGGCGTTGAGGCGCGGATGGTTGTAGCCGTGGCAGGCGCACCACCACGACGACATGCCGTCGATGAGCTCCGTGCCGTCGGCGAGGCGCAACACAGCGCCACAGGCCGAGTCGACCTTATATGTGGGGAGAGGATTAATCGTTGACGTGTACGGGTGCCATAGATGTTCGCGGTCCCATTCGTCGTGCAGATTTATCTCGGTTTTCATACCGCAAAGTTACGTATAAGTCGAGAGCAAAGCAAATTTATTTGCGTTGCCGGGCAGTGGGGCAGGCTGTGTTTCGTCTGTTTCATCTGTTGCGCATGAAACAGGTGAAACAACTGAAACAAACATTCAGCGCAACATCTTCCGCTTCAGGCTATCCGGCCAGAACGGCGTTTATCTCGGCGAGCTCTTCGGCGGAGAAGTGCAGGCGGTCGATGGCGCCGAGGCTGTCTTTCAGCTGCGCGGGCGACGAAGCTCCGGCTATGACCGATGTCACCCGCCCGTCGGCAAGTATCCATGCCAGCGCCATTTGGGCGAGCGACTGTCCGCGTCCGGCAGCTATGGCGTTGAGCTTGCGGGCTTTCTCCACCTTGTCGGCCGTCACCTGGTCGACTTTCAGGAATCCTGTGCTTCTGGCCGCGCGGCTGTCGGCGGGAATGCCGTCGAGATACTTGTCGGTGAGCAATCCCTGGGCGAGAGGCGAGAACACTATGATGCCGCTTCCGGCCTCGGCGGCGATGCCGAAGTTTGTGTCGGCGGCCTCGCGGTCGAACATCGAGTAGCGGTATTGGCTGAGCAGGCACGGCACCTTGGCCTCGGCCAGAATCTCGCACGCATAGCGCTGCAACTCGGGCGGATATTTGGAAATGCCGGCGTAGAGCGCCTTGCCGCTGCGCACGATGTCGATGAGAGCCTGCATGGTTTCCTCCACGGGTGTCACGCCGTCGTAGCGGTGGCTGTAGAACACGTCGAAATATTCCAGGCCGGTGCGCCGGAGGCTGGCATTGCACGATGCGATGAGATTCTTGCGCGAAGAATTGCCGCCGTACACGCCCGGCCACATGTCGTGGCCGGCTTTCGACGACACGAACAGCTCGTCGCGGTGGGCGGAAAGGTCGGATTTGAGCACTTTGCCGAACGTGGTCTCGGCGCTCCCCGGCGCCGGGCCGTAGTTGTTGGCTATGTCGAAATGGCACACGCCGTGGTCAAACGCCGTCAGCAACATCCGGCGTGCGTTGCCGAAGTCGTCCGTGTCGCCGAAATTGTGCCACAGGCCCAGTGATATCGCTGGCAGTTCTATGCCGCTGTTTCCGCATCGTCTGTAAATCATCGCATCTGTTTTTTAGTAATGCGCAAATTTACAAAAAATCGCGAAAGAGCGGAACACAGCTGCTATTTTTCTTCCTCGGGGTCGCTGCCCTCGCAGGCGCTTTCCTCGGACACGGCGCTGTCGTTGATGGGATCGTGCGTGCGCAGGAAATCCTCGTAGAAGAGCAGAGCGGTGGATACGTTGTCGGTCAGTTCCTTGCGGTGGGCTTTGGCGTCTTTGCCCTTGTGGTAGTACTGGTTCCATGCCTCCCTCAGTTCGGGGTGCGTCTTTTTCAGATACAGCATCAGGTATCCGTCGAAAAAGCGTCCGTTCATCATCACGGCGTAGGCCGCTCCGGCACCTTTGAGCTTTATGCCGATGGCCGGCACGATGCGTGTGACGCTGTTGCGTCCGCCGGTCGACTCGTACACCTCCCACCTGACCACCGAGCCGCTTTCGCGCTTGTCGAGCTGCCACACGAAGCCACGCATGCAGTTGCCCGGCTTGAACATCTTGGGCGCGTTGATCATCTCCGACACGCACACGGCGCCCTCGGGGTAGGCTTCCGTGCTTTCGAGAAAGCGGTACTCTTTCACCTCCCAGGCGTGGTAGCGGTGTGTTTCGCCGCCTTTGGGTTCTGTGCCCACGTTGATATACTGGCGTAGCAGGCCGCCTTTGGAGAAGAGGTTTTTAAGGCCCGTCTTCAGGTCGTTGCGGATGTAGCCGGTGATGGTGTCGCCGCTTTCCAGCGTCACTTTCACATGCCATTCTTCCGACTCGACGTTGTCGTTGCCATTGTCTTTCTTGGCTTCGGCTCCCATGCAGAGGAATGCCGCAAGGGCGATAAGCAGTGTTTTCTTCAGCATAGTATCATTTTTTATCGGGGTGATATTTTCCAAGACTTCTCAGCACCTTGTCTGCACGGCCCCGGGCCGTGCTCAGATATGCCGAGAGTGCGGTGTCGTCGGCCACAAGTTCCATTGCCTGCCGGCGTGCTTTATCGCTTATTTTCTTGTCCGGCCTGCCGAGATTGTAGGTGCGGCCGTCCTTGATTACGAGTATGTAGCCTTTGCCGCGCAGCCACAGGCCGCCGTTGCCCGCGAAATGGTAGCCTTTCGGCGAATGGCAGCACACCGTGAGCCATGGGTTCCGCTCAAGTTCCCAGCACCAGCCGTAATCCTTTACGAAACTGAACGTGCGCGGGCGCCCGGGTGCTGTCGTCGGCCACACCACTACGGAGTCAACCTCCTCCGGGGCTATTTTGCGGTCTACCTTTCCGGCTTTTGTGTAGGCGTGCTCGATGATTTCGATCTTTCTTGATTTGACGGGAGGGCCTATACGCGTGTCGCCCTCGGCCTCTATTGTGTCGCCCGAGCGCAGGTACACTCTGCCGCAGAGGCCGACAGGCGTCTTGCCGGCGCACATTAAGTTGCCGCATATGGCAGGCATCACAAAGGCAAGCACGAAGCATATCGCGCGCAGGGGGATTGATATTAAGCAAGGATGTGTCATTGGTTTGCCGATTCCGAATCACATAACAGCATGTGTTTCGCTACGGCAAATTTACGCAAAACAACCCACACGAAACGGGACATTTGTCCCATCCGGCGAAAAAAACGCAGAAAAAATCAGTCGCTTTCAAGGCTGGCTGCCACACGGATGCGGTGCAGCTGCCGGCGCGACACCCCGAGGTAGGAGGCAACTTCCTGCACGGGCAGGTTGCCGACAAATTCCGGATGTTCGCTGAGGAGTTTCCGGTAGCGCTCGGCGGGTGACAGCACATGCACGTCGAGATAGCGCCTGTAGGCCACGGGCAAAAACTGCGCGGCTGCGTCGCTCTCAAATGTCGGGACATGCCGGCGCATGAAGATGCGGGCGCTTGCTATGGACACCTGCAGCACCTCCGCGTCGCTGCCCGCTACGATGGCGGTGTGGCTCGGCGTGTCGCACATGAAGCTGTGCACAAAGTCGGTGAGCAGATTGCCTGCGAACGAGAAACCGGTGATGATTTCCTTCCCGTCGGCGGTGTAAGCGGCAAATTTGAAGTAGCCGGACCTGACTATGCCTATATGGCGGCACCGGTATCCCTGGCGTACCATAGATTCGCCTTTGGCGTAGCGGAAGATCTGTCCGTTTTCGTCGATATAGCGGAACATGGCCGAAAGGTCAAGCCGTGTCATGAAGTCGTTGAAGCGGTGCATAACGGAGAGGTATGAAATGGGGACACACAAAGATAGCACATTTCGGCGAACCGCAAAAGGGCAGGGGACAAAAAAACAGCCCGCAGCTTGGCTGCGGGCTGAGTGTTGAAGGTATGGAATTCAAAAGCGAATTCTTACTGGAGCTTGAAGGTTACAGGCAGCGTGTAGGTCACCTTTACAGGCTGACCGTTGTTACGGCCGGGGTTCCACTTGGGCATTGCCTTCACGACGCGGAGGGCTTCCTTGTCGAGAGCGGGATGACGGCCGCGGATCACGCGGACTTTTTCGATGGTACCGGTCTTGGACACTTCGAATTCCACCACCACGCGGCCCTGCACGCCGTCTTCGGCTGCTGCTGCGGGATAGTTGATGTGGTCGCTCAGCCACTTGTACATGGCTGCTTCGCCACCGGCGAATTCGGGTTTCTGCTCTACCATAGCGATGTTGTAGACTTTTTCTTCTTCAACGGGCTTGGTTTCTGCGATAACCTGTTCCTTTACCTGCACTTTGTTAAGGTCGTTGGTGCCTTCGGTGATGTCGATGGCGCCGGCCTGTGCTTCATTCTGCATCATTTCCTCCTGGTTCTTCACTTCTTTGTCCTTCTGGAAATCGTCGTCTTGTACGATGAGAAGGTCGGTGATGCGCTGCTCGTTGGCAACTTCCTCAGGAGCGATGACTTCTTCGGGCTCGTCGGGGATTTCGAATGTCTCTTCTTCCTCGAATTCTTCTTCTTCTGCCTCGTAGGTCACGATTTCCTGCTCCGTGGCCGTTACGAGCTGTTCCTCTTCGGCCTTGGCGAATACGCCCTTCATCATGAGGATGAGGAGCACCAGGATGACTGCGAGACAGGAGAGAACGATGATAGCCGCCTTGTTGTGACGCGACGTGGAACCGCTGCGCAGCGTGTACGCGCCGAATTCCTTATTTTTGCCTTCGAAGACAATGTCGCGCCATTCTTGTGATGAAAGATCTACGTCTTTTGCCATTTTACTTAGCGGTTAAAGGGTTTGTGAATTCTTTCTTACAAGAGGACGGATGATAGTCTCGCCGGGGTGTGTCTGCTCGTAGTGCTTGAGCAGCACGGTGTCGGTGTGGCTGGGCAGCTCGATGCTGTAACGGGAAATCTGGTTGATGTTCATCTCGTCGATAGCATTGATGAGGCCTTCGTAGGTGGTGTTGGGACCGGGCTTGATCACAACTACAGGGCGTGTCTTGAGGGAGTCGGCAGCGTTCTGCTTGGCGCGCTTGTCGAATTCTTCCTTGGTGATTTCCTTGTTTTTCCACTGGGTCTTGAGGTTCTCGTACTCAGCCATAACCTGCTGGTTCTTTCCGCGGAGAATCTTGCGGATGCCCTGTGCCTCGCGGTTCACGTTGCCGATGAACTGTTCTTTCACGAGGTACTTCGAAGTCTGGAAGAGGGTGTCGGCGATACCTTCATAATAGTAGATATTGTGAACGGTCTTGCCGGTTTCTCCGTCGACTTTGGGCTTGTCGCCTTCATACTCGGTGTCGAGAATCAGGGTGATAGCCTCGGACTGCTTGGCCTGGCTCTGCTGTTCCTTCTTCACGTTTTCGTTGGTAGGAAGCACGATCTGCAGGGTCTGCGATTTGATCATGGTCGTACACAGCATGAAGAAGGTGATCAGAAGCATGTTCATATCCACCATGGGGGTAAAGTCCACATGGATAGACATCTTCTTTTGGGCGCCTTTCTTTTTCTTGCCCTTGTCGGATTGTTCTATTTGTGCCATTGTGTCTTTACTTTACTGGGTGGGTTCGTCTTCAGATTTGAGAGCGGTCATGAGGCTGAACTTGTTCAGCTTCATCGTCTGGAGGTTGTCAAAGACGAGCTGGACAGTCGTGAAGGGCGTGTCCTTGTCGGCTTTGATGGCGATACCTTGTCCTTTGCGCATCAGAGCGGTGTAGAGGTTGCTCAGGTTGGCGCGCTGTTCCTCGGTGAGAGCGGGGTTTTCGCGCTGTTCGTTGTTGATGCGCTGTGCTACGTTGTAGATAGCCTTGAGCCAGATCTGGAAGTCGTTGAGGCGGCCATCACGATTTTTGTTGTCGTTGATGGGTATACCAACGTTGGCGTTGGTGAGGTCGCCCTGCTCCTTGTCGCGCTCCGTCACGCTCATGTTGAGCAGCTCGGGCAGGTGGGCAAAGGAGGTGCCGAACATGTTGGTCTGGCGGAACGCCGCTTTCTGGGCTGCGTTCAGAGCAATCGGGGTGTTCTTGTGCTGTTCGTTGTAGATGGCTACGGCCTCGTCGAGCATCATGCCGCGAATCTTTTCGCTGGAGAATACGGAGTCGGCGTCGCCGGTGAACGAAATGAAGAGTTTTCCTTCTACAGTCGAGGGGTCCTCAAGTTTGCCGCTCTTGTCGGCGCTCGATACGAGCACGGTGACCAGGTTGTTCATGGGCACCTTCTCTTCCGAGACGGACGACGGAGTGTAAACGATTGTGGGCTCTTTCTGCAGGAAGGTTGAAGTCAACATGAAGAAAGTAAGCAAAAGAACAGTCACGTCACTCA
>CAMWNB010000017.1 GCA_947175495.1 uncultured Porphyromonadaceae bacterium
TTTTACAGCAGCTTATAAAAAGAGGCTGCGCCTATTTTGACACAGCCTCTTTTGTTTTATCATGCGCACGGGGTCTCAGTCGGTGCAGGAGGCGCAGGTGCCCTCGACAACGTAGTTGGCAGCTGTGGCGCGGAAGCCGTCGGGAAGCGGCACCACGGGCACGGGCGAGTCGAGGCAGTAGGTGCGGCCGCATGCCGTGCAGTGAAAGTGCACGTGGTGGTCGGCGGCGGTGTGCCGGTGGCCGTGGGCGGGACACAGCTCGTATTTGAGCGAGCGCGTGCCGTCGTTGATGGTGTGGGCCACATGGTGGTCGGCCAGCAGGGTGAGCACGCGGAAAATGCCCGAACGCTCCATCGTGGGCAGCATATCCTCAAGGTCGGCGAGGGCCATGGGCTGTCCGGTGCGCAACAGCGCGTCGACCACAATGATGCGGTTGGGAGTGGCCGGTATGCCGGCGTGGTCGAGTATTTCGGCTGCCTGCTTCATGCGAGGGTGCGGAACGCGGCGGGCACGGGGGTGGAGAAGTTCATGTCGCGGCGCGTCACGGGGTGGACGAAGCGCAGCGTGCGCGCGTGGAGTGCCAGACGGTGGATGGGCGATGTCTTGGCGCCGTATTTGCGGTCGCCGGCTATGGGATGGCCTATCTGCTGCATGTGCACGCGAATCTGGTTCTTGCGTCCGGTGGCCAGTTGCAGTTCCACGAGGGCGTAGTTGCCGCGCGCCGACAGGGTGTGGTATTCGGTGAGCGCTTCTTTGCCCGCGGCCGGGTCGTTGGTGACGTAGACCACGTGCTCGGCGTTCTCGGCGAGCAGGCTGCGCACCACGCCGTCGGCTGGGTCGGGCGCTCCGCCTTCCACCACGGCCACATAGCGGCGCTCGAGTACCATATTGTTCCAGTTGTGCTGCATGGCTTCCTTGGCCCGCGGTGTCTTGGCGAACATCATGAGGCCGGAGGTGTGCTGGTCGAGGCGGTGGACGATAAAGAGTTTCTGGCGCGGGTCGACGCGTTTTACATAGTCGCGGAGCATCGAATATGCGGTGCCTTCGCGCTTGTTGTCGGTGCCCACGGATAGCAGTCCGTAGCCTTTGTTCACCACTATTATGTCGTCGTCTTCGTAGACAATCTTGAGACGGTGGTTGGAGAACACCTGGAACTCGCGTGAGGTGTTGACGCACACCTCGGTGCCGGGTGCTACGGGGGTGTCCCACTGCGTGGTGACTACTCCGCCAGCCATCACCTGGTGGTGTTTCAGATAGTCCTTGACGGTGGTGCGCTTGCGTTCGGGCATGGCCGCGAAGAGGAAGTCGAGCAGGCGACACTCTTCGGTGGCGGTGAACGACAGTATGACGTCGGGGCGGCGCTTGGCGCGCTCGGCTCCGGGCTTGCAGGATAGTTGTTTCATTGATGATTAAAACAGGCTCTTATTTCTTTTTTGCGGCTGTGCGGCGCTTTGTCTTGGGCTTGGATTCCTGCGAGGCTATGATTTCGCGCACTTCGTCGAGGGTGAGCGCGGCGGGGTCGGCCACGGTCTTGGGTATCTTGTAGTTGGCGCCGTCGCTGGCGATGTATACGCCGAAGCGTCCGTTGAGAATCTGCGTGCCGGGAGCCTCGTCGAAGGTCTTTACCACCTTTTTGCTCTCGCTCTCCCGCTTGGCGAGGATGAGCTCTATGGCGCGCTCAAGGCCCACGGAGGCGGGAGCCTCGTCCTTGGGTATGCTCACAAACTTGCCTTTGTGGCGGACATAGGGGCCGAAGCGGCCGATGGCCACTGTGACGTCGGCGTCCTCGAATGTGCCGAGCTCGCGAGGGAACTCAAAGAGTTTGAGTGCCTCGTCGAGGGTGATGGTGGCGACGCTCTGTCCCTTGAGCAGCGACGCGAAGCGGGGTTTGCTGTCGCCATCGCCGTCGCCCACCTGCACCAGCGGGCCGAAGCGGCCAATCTTGACGCTGACCGGCTCGCCCGTGGCGGGGTCAGTGCCGAGCATGCGCTCGCCCACCTTGTGCTCGAGGCGCATGTTGAGGGTTTTGTCGACGACGGGATGGAACATGTTGTAGAACTCGCTGATTTCGTCGGCCCAGGGGAGCTTGCCTTCAGCGATGTCGTCGAAACGCTCCTCCACGCGGGCTGTGAAGTTGTAGTCGAGGATGTCGGGGAAATACTGCGTGAGGAACTCGTTGACGACAGTGCCTATGTCGGTGGGCACGAGGCGTCCCTTGTCGCTGCCCACGCTTTCGGTGCGCTCGTGGCGGGTGATGTGGCCGTCGGCATCGAGTGCGAGCACGGCGTAGGTGCGCTCGTGGCCGTCTTTCTCGCCTTTTTCCACGTATTCGCGCTGCTGGATGGTGGAGATAGTGGGGGCATAGGTGGAAGGTCGGCCGATGCCGAGTTCTTCCATCTTGCGCACGAGGGTGGCCTCGGTGTAGCGCGGCGGCTGCTGGGTGAATCGCTCGGTGGCCGTCATGCCGATGGTCGTGAGAGTCTGACCCTTGGCCATGTGCGGCAGGGTCGGGCTGTCGTTCTCGTCGGCTTCGTCGGCGTCATTGTCCCGGGTGTGCGCTGCGTACACGCGCAGGTAGCCGTCGAATTTCACCACTTCGCCGGAGGCCGTGAAGCGGTCGGAGCTGCCGGTGCCGTCGGAGATTTCCACTGTGGTTTTCTCTATCTGTGCGTCGGCCATCTGCGATGCCAGCGTGCGTCGGCGTATGAGGGCGTAGAGGCGTTTCTCCTGAGATGTGCCTTCGATGGAGGGGCGGTCGATGTAGGCCGGGCGTATGGCTTCGTGTGCTTCCTGCGCGCCCTTGCTGTTGGTGTGATAGCGGCGCACATGCAGATATTCGGCGCCCATCTTGGCTGTGATTTCTGCTGAGATGGCGGAGATTGCTTCTTCGCTGAGGTTGAGCGAGTCGGTACGCATGTAGGTGATGTGGCCGGCTTCGTAGAGGCGCTGCGCCACCATCATGGTCTGTGCCACGGTGAATCCCAGGCGGCGCGAGGCCTCCTGCTGAAGAGTCGAGGTGGTGAAAGGCGGCGCGGGAGCCTTGGTGTGGGGCTTGACGGTGACGTCGGTCACTTTGAATGTGGCGCCGGAGCAGTGTTCGAGCAGCTCGTGGCCGGCCTTTTCGGAGTTGAGGCGGCGGTTGAGTTCGGCGTTGAAAGCGGTGCCGTCGGCGGTGGCGAACGTGGCTCCCACGCGCCAGTAGGGCTCGCTGACGAAGCGTTTGATTTCTTCCTCGCGCTCTACGATGAGGCGCACCGCCACGCTCTGCACGCGGCCTGCCGAGAGTGCCGGCTTGATTTTCTTCCACAACACGGGCGAGAGCTCGAAGCCCACGATGCGGTCGAGCACGCGGCGGGCCTGTTGGGCGTCGACGCGGTTGATGTCGATGCCGCGTGGATTGGCTATGGCGTTGAGTATGGCTTTCTTGGTGATTTCGTGGAAGACAATGCGGCGGGTGTTGTCGGGATTGAGATTGAGCACCTCATAAAGGTGCCATGCTATGGCTTCTCCCTCGCGGTCTTCATCGGACGCGAGCCACACGGTCTCGGCTTCGGCGGCGGCTTTCCGCAGTTCGCTGACGAGCGACTGTTTCTCGTCGGGAATCTCGTAGACGGGGCTGAATCCGTGGTCGACGTCAATGCTGAAGCTCTTGCGTTTCAGGTCGCGCACATGCCCGTAGCTCGACATCACTTTGTAGTCTTTGCCCAAAAACTTTTCGATGGTTTTTGCTTTGGCAGGCGACTCGACTATCACTAAATTCTTCAGCATATTATATAAAATTATAATTATTGTGTGTTGGGTTTTTGATTTCAGCCGACAAAATTATGAAAAAGAAACGAACTTCGAAGCATAAAAGTGCGAATTAGGGCAAAAAAAATACTGAAAATGCCGTCGGAGTATGATTAACATGTCCGTGCAGGCAGTGTGTCGGAAAAAATGCGTAAATTTGCACTAAGTTTTTGAAAACGATATGAAACGATACGCAACTATACTTATTGCGTTGCTCGCGTGCGTGGCCGCGCATGCGCTGGCAGTGCGCGTGGAGGTGCCCGGCACCCTGCGCGATGCCGTGGCCGAGCCTGCCGCGGTGGTGCAGCTGACGGTGAGCGGCACGGTGGATGCCTCGGACTTCGCATTCATGGCCGAAGAGATGGCTTCGCTGGCGGCGCTCGACCTCAGCTCCGCAACGGTAGCAGCCTACGAGGGCGAGCCTCTGCAGGGGCTACGCTCGTTTCCGGCCGCCACGTTTCCGCAACTTCTGCTTGCAGGCACAGGCCTGCAGACTGTGACATTGCCTGCCACGCTCGAGGCCATCGGCGATTGTGCCCTGGCCGGCACGCGCCTGGCGACCGTAGTGGTTCCGGCGAGTGTCAGGTTCGTCGGTTCCGGGGCCTTTGCCGGCTGCACGGCGCTGCGCGTTGCCGACGTGAAGGCGGCGTCGTTGGCCGACGGTGTCTTTGCCGGCTGCACCGCGCTTGAAGAAGTGTCGCTGCCCGAAGGGGCGGCCGTGGGTGCGCGCTGCTTTGCCGGCGACATCGCGCTGGCGACGGTGGACGCTCCCGGCATCACTGCCATCGGCGAGCGCGCTTTTGCCGGCTGCACGGCGCTTAAAAACATGGATTTCGGCACTAAGGTGACGGCCGTCGGAGCGCATGCTTTTGCCGGCAGCGGCCTTGAGAATGCCGATCTCAGCGGTTGCCGTTCGCTGGCCGAAGTGGGCCGGGGTGCCTTTGCGGGGTGCGCGGAGCTGACTGTGCTGTCGCTGCCTGCCGACGCCGACATAGCCGACGCCCATGCTCTGGCGATGGGCTGTCCGCGGCTGATGGCTGCTGAGCTGCCCTCCGGTGTCGTGCCGGATTACGCTCTGGCCGGAGCCGGCTCGGTGGATGCCGGCGCAGCGGTGGCCGGCGCGTCGCATATCGGCGACTATGCCTTGAAGGGCGCCGCGGCTACGGCAGAACTGACCCTGTCGGGCTCTCTCGAATATATAGGCGACCATGCCATGGAGGGCATGACCGGGCTGCAGCGCATCGACGCCACGGCGCTCGCCGCCGTGCCCGAACTTGGCGACGACGTGTGGCACGGCGTAGAGCAGCCTTCGGTGCATCTCGTGCCATCCGACGAGATGCTCGCCGCATTCCGAGCGGCCGACCAGTGGAAAGACTTTGAGGTGCGCAGCCTGTCGTCGACAGGCAATGTGCTCAAGGAGCGCGACGGCCGCCTGCGCGCGAGCTTCAGCGGCGCGTTGCTTCTGGTGGAGTGCACGCTCGCCGATGTGGAAAGCATTCTTGTGGCCGACATGGAGGGACGTGTGCTGGCCACACTCGTTCCGGACACCGACGGCCGGGCCGCGCTCGACACATCGCGGCTGACCACCCGCATATATCTGCTCGCCACCTCCGGCAGCTGCAAAGCCACTATCAAGATAGCACGCAAATTCTGACGCATATGGGCAAAAATAAACTGCGCAAGTTCAGCGAACTCAGTGAAATAGATTTCGTGTACCAGTATCCTTTCGCGCGCCTCGCCGCTGAGGGCTTCCCTATGCGCGGCCGGTGGCACGAGGTGTTCGGCAACGACCGGCCCATCGTGCTCGAACTGGGCTGCGGCAAGGGCGAGTACACCGTGGGCATGGCCCGCAAGGACCCGTCGCGCAACTACATCGGCGTCGACATCAAGGGCGCGCGCATGCACAGCGGCGCAACCGCCGCCAAGCGCGAGGGACTGGCCAACGTGGCCTTCATCCGCACCAGCATCGAGCTGCTCGAGCGCTTCTTCGCTCCGGGCGAGGTGGCCGACATCTGGATCACCTTCCCCGACCCGCAGATGCAGAAGGTGAACAAGCGCCTCACGGGCACGCGTTTCTGCTCGATGTACCGCCGTGTGGCGGCTCCGGGTTGCCTCGTGCGGCTGAAGAGCGACAGCCCCTTCCTCTACACCTACACCGCGCGCATGGCCCGCGAGAACGGCCTGCACATCGCGGCCGACACCGCCGACCTTTACGGCGAAGGCTACACCACCACGGAGCCGTGGCTGGGCATACGCACCCACTACGAACAGCAGTGGCTCAACCGAGGCCTCACCATCAAATATCTGGCTTTCAGCCTCGACGGCGATGCCGAGCTTGTCGAACCCGAGGCCGACGACATTCCCCGCGACACCTATCAGAGCTACTCCCGCGGCTACATCCAGATGCCGCAGATGCTCGACGAGGAGAATAAAAAATAATCAGAATTTAAAAAACTTCCTTGCGTATATCGTCATGGAAAATCCCCTTTACCCCGCACAAATCACCGATGCCCTGCGCAATGTGCGCTATCCGGGTTCGGGCAAAGACATAGTAAGCCTCGGCATGGTCGAGGACGATCTGCGCATCGACGGCCGCCATGTGAGTTTCTCGCTCATTTTCGACAAGCCCACCGACCCCTTCGCGCGCTCGGTGGTAAAAGCCGCCGAAGCCGCCCTGCGCACATATGTGGCCGACGACGTGACGGCCGACATCAGCATAAAGTCGAGGAAGCCCGCGCCTGAGGCCAAAGCCCCCGCGCTGCCCGGCGTCAGGAACATCGTGGCCGTGTCGAGCGGCAAGGGTGGCGTCGGCAAAAGCACCGTGGCCGCCAACCTGGCCGTAGGCCTTGCAGCCGAGGGCTATCGGGTGGGACTGCTCGACGCCGACATCTTCGGCCCGTCTGTGCCCAAGATGTTCGGCATTGAGGACGAACAGCTGTTCATGCACGAAGTGGACGGCCGCAACCTCATCATCCCCGTGGAGAAATACGGTGTGAAGCTGCTTTCCATCGGTCTGCTCGTCGAGAAGGACAGCGCCGTAGTGTGGCGCGGAACCATGGCCTCCAACGCTCTCAAGCAGCTCATCGAGCAGGCCGACTGGGGCGAACTCGACTATTTCGTCATAGACATGCCCCCCGGCACAAGCGACATACATCTTACGCTCGTGCAGACGCTCGGCATCACCGGCGCACTCGTGGTCACAACTCCGCAGGAGGTGGCACTGGCCGACGCACGCAAGGGCATAGCCATGTTCCGCGACGCAAAAATCAACGTGCCAGTGCTCGGCATAGTCGACAATATGGCGTGGTTCACCCCCGAGAAGCATCCCGACGAGCGCTACTACATCTTCGGCTCCGACGAATCGGTGCGCCGCATGGCTTCCGACTTCGGCGTGCCCGTGATTGCCGAGATTCCTCTCGTGGCCGCGGTAGGCGAGCATAGCGACGCCGGCACGCCCATCGCCCTGGGCGACACCGTGAGCGCGCAGAGCTTCGCCCACCTCGCCCGCATGGTCATCGACGCAGTGGACCGCCGCAATCGCGAACTGCCTCCCACGGAAGCCGTCAACGTACACAAAAAGCAGTAACGGAGCATGCGCAGGATTCTGATAGTCAACGGCCCGAACCTCAATCTCACCGGCCGTCGCGAGCCGGAAATCTACGGCACGCGCACGATGGACGACATCATCGCCGACACACGCGCCGCCATGGACGGCAGCGCCGAGATCGACTACTTCCAGAGCAACAGCGAGGGTGCCATCATCGACCGTCTTCACGCCGCCGGCTTCGGCGCCGTGGACGGCATCGTGCTCAACGCCGGCGCCTATACCCACACATCGCTTGCAATAGCCGACGCGATAGCCGCCATCGCCACGCCCGTCGTCGAGGTGCATATGAGCCGCGTCGCGGCCCGCGAGCCCATCCGCCGCCAGTCGCTCATAGGCCCTGTGTGCCGCGGCACCATCGCCGGCTTCGGCCCCGACGTCTACCGCCTTGCCTGCCACGCTATTCTCGCCCTTGCCTGACGGGAACACTGCTTTACGCAAAAAACAAAGCGCTGCGGCCGTTGAGGCTTGCAGCGCTTTTCGCATAGTGCCCGGAACCGGGATCGAACCGGTACGGATTGCTCCATCGGTGTTTGAGACCGACGCGTCTACCGATTCCGCCATCCGGGCTTTGCGCGGCAAAGTTACGAATTTTTCGCTGCTCTGCAAAGTTTTTTGTATTTTTGTGGATTGAACAATAAAATTGCAGCGATGAATCCACTTGTGATAGGAATGGACGCGAAGCGCGCCGTGCTCAACAGCACCGGCCTCGGCAACTACAGCCGCTACGCCGTCGACGCCATTTCCGGCGCTTTTCCCGACGCGCGCCTGCGCCTCTACACGCCCCGCGTGGTGGAGAACAGCCGTCTGCAGCCGCTGCTCTCGCGGCCCAACGTGGCACTCGCCGCGCCCCGTCGCCGCGGCCTGACGGGCAGCGGAGCGCTGTGGCGCACATGGGGCATAGCCGCCGATCTGCGCGCCGACGGCCTTGATGTGTTCCACGGCCTCAGCAATGAGCTGCCGCAGAGCATAGCTGCCGCAGGAAGCGCGTCGGTCGTGACCATACACGATGTCATCTGGCGCCGCGTGCCACACGACTATTCTTTCGCCGACCGCTGCCTCTACGACTGGAAATACGGCAGCAGCCTTCGCCGCGCCACGCGTGTCATAGCCATCAGCGAGTGCACCAAGGCCGACATTGTGGCCGACTTCGGCATAGAACCGGACAAAATCGACGTCATATACCAGGGAGTGGCACCCTGCTTCCGCCGGAATGTCGACTCTGCGCGCCGCGAGGCCGCACGCAAGGCTCTCGGCCTGCCCGAGCGCTACATCGTGCAGGTGGGACGCATCGAGGGCCGCAAAAATCAACTGCTGACGGTGAAGGCTCTGCGGGCGCTCCCGGCCGACGTGAAACTGCTCCTGTCGGGTCCTCGGCGCATGGGCGGCTATGCCGCCGAAATCGACCGCTACATTGCAGCCCATGGCCTGGACGACCGTGTGATATGGGTCGACGGCATCGGCTTCGATATGCTGCCTGCCGTATATGCCGGCGCGCAGGCCGTGGCCTATCCGTCGCGCTACGAGGGTTTCGGCCTGCCCGTGGCAGAGGCCTTGAGCATGGGCACGCCCGTGGTGGCGGCCACCGGTTCGTGCCTTGAGGAAGCCGGCGGCGACGGCGCCATATATGTCGACCCCGACGATCCCGGGGCCATGGCCGACGCCCTGCGCGCCATCATCGACGACAGCGCCCTGCGCGGGCGCCTTGCCGCCGCCGGAGCCGACCATGTGCGCCGCTTCACCATGGATGCCTTTGCCGAAGCCACGATGCGATGCTACAGCCGAGCCATAGAAGAATATAATCAATGCAAAATATGAAAAAGACACTGCTCATAGTAGGCGCCGGAGGCTTTATCGGCGGATTCATCGCCGAGGAAGCTCTCCGCCGCGGCTACGACACATGGGCCGGAGTGCGCGCCACCACATCGCGCCGCTGGCTCGACAATCCGCAGCTCCACATCGTCGATTTCGACTACGACGATCCCGAGGCCGTGGCGGCCACGCTCCGCGAGGCCGCGCCGTCGCCGCAGGGCTGGGACTACATAATCTGGAACCTCGGTGCCACGAAGTGTGCCAACTTCGCCGACTTCAACCGTATCAACTTCGAATACGTGCGCACCTTCACCGACGAGCTCCGCCGCGCCGGCATGCTGCCCGCGCGCTTCCTCTACATGAGCTCGCTCAGCGCTCTCGGCCCCGGCGACGAAAAAGGCTATGCGCCGCTGACGTCGGCCACCGTCCCGCAGCCCAACACGCGCTACGGCCTGTCGAAAATCAAAGCCGAGACATGCCTGGAGCTGCAGCCCGACCTGTCCTGGACCATATTCCGCCCCACGGGCGTCTACGGCCCTCACGAGCGCGACTATCTGATGATGATCAAAAGCATCGACGCCGGCTGGGACTTCGGCGTGGGCTACCGCCGCCAGATGCTCACTTTTGTCTATGTGGCCGACCTTGTCGAGGCCATGTTCAAGGCACTCGAAGCGCCGGCAGCGCTGAAGAAGAAGTACATAATCAGCGAGGACCGCGCCTATTCGCAGGCCGAGTTCCGCAGTCTCACGGCCCGTCTGCTCGGCAAGAAGTTCGTGGTGCCGGTGCGCCTGCCCCTGTGGGCCGCATATGTGGCCTCCACCGTGGCCGAGAAGGTGGCGGCGCTCCAGGGCAAGCCCTCCACGCTCAACCGCGACAAATACAAGATAATGCGCCAGCGCAACTGGAATTGCGACATCAGCGACGCACGGCGCGACTTTGGCTTCGAGCCGCAGTGGCCGCTTGAGCGCGGCCTGGCGGCCACTGTGGCCGAATATCTCAAAGAGAAGAAAGCGGCGCGGGAGAGCCGCCGCCGATGAAAGGCTGGACCGACGCACCCGCCGCGCTGAAACTCGGGCTGGCCGTGTCGCTGCTGCCCGTGCTCGCGTGGCCCGCGTTGCTGGTGCGCGCGGGCGGCAATCCTCTGGTGTGGCTTTATCCGCTCGCCACGGTGGCCTATGCCGCTCTGGCCCTCGCCTGTGGCCGCGAGCGCCTCACGCTGGCGTGGGTGCTGACGGCCATGAGCATTTTAACCTCCATAGCAATCTGGCTTATATGATGAACTGGGACAAACTCATCTGCGACAAGCGCTTCGGCCTCGAGCACTACCACGACCCCAAGAAGAGCGCGCTGCGCAGCGATTTCCGCCGCGACTACGACCGCCTGGTGTTCTCGTCGCCGTTCCGCCGCCTGCAGAACAAGACACAGGTGTTTCCGCTGCCCGGCAGCATCTTTGTGCACAACCGCCTGACACACTCCATGGAGGTGGCATGCGTGGGCAAGAGCATCGCCGACCGCATCGCCGACGCGCTGCGCGAGCGCTACGCCGGCGAGCCGTGGGCAGGGAAGTTCCACGCTCTCGGCGACATCACCGCCGCCGCCTGCCTGGCCCATGATCTCGGCAACCCGCCTTTCGGCCATAGCGGCGAGAAAGCCATAGCCACATTCTTCAGCGAGGGCGCCGGCGCCGCTCTGCGTGAGCGGCTGAGCGACGCCGAGTGGCGCGACCTCATCACCTTCGAGGGCAACGCCAACGCTTTCCGCGTGCTCACCCACCAGTTCAAGGGCCGCCGTGCCGGCGGTTTCGCCATGACCTACAGCACGCTGGCGTCGATAGTGAAATATCCTTACGAGTCGGCTCTGGCCACCAAAGGAAAGTTCGGCTTCTTCGCCAGCGAGCGTGCCGACTTCGTGCGCGTGGCCGACGAGCTGGGCATGAAGCGCCTGCCCTCGCCCGATGGCACCGTGCGCTATGCGCGCCATCCGCTGGTGTTCGTCGTCGAGGCTGCCGACGACATCTGCTACGAGGTGATGGATATAGAAGACGCCCACAAGCTCAAAATCCTGTCTACGGCCGAGGTTATCGACGCCTTCATGGCCTTTTTCGACGACGGACGCCGCGTCCACATGCACGACGTGATGGCATGCGTGGACGACCCCAACGAGAAAATAGCCTATCTGCGTTCTTGCGTCATCGGCGCGCTTGTGGACCGCTGCGCCGAGGCCTTCCTTCGCCGCGAGGCCGACATCCTGGAGGGCACCTTCCAGGCACCGCTGCTCAGCGACATCGACGAGCGCGAACGCGAGGGCTACCGCCGTTGCACCGAGCTGTCGTGGGCGCGCATCTACACCGCCGGCTCCGTGGTCGACGTGGAGCTGGCCGGCAACCGCATCATCACCTATCTGATGGAGAAACTGATGAACGCCGTGACGCGCCCCGAACTGAACTATTCGCGCCTGCTGCTGGCCAAATTCCCCGAGCAGTACGACGTGGAGGCGCCTACGCTCTACGGAAAGGTGCAGTCGGTGCTGGACCACATCTCGGCCATGACCGACGTCTACGCCCTCAATCTCTACCGCACCCTCGAAGGTTCCTCCCTCCCCGCCGTGTAGCGAACGGGGTCTTATTTGATGAGGACGCCTATGGTGATGAACACCTGGCGGTTCCAGGAACGCGTGCGCCAGGTGATGGCATCGGCGTGGTAGGGCATCATGTGGGTGAGGGTGATGTTGGCCGGCTTCAGTGGCCAGCGGTAGCCTGCTTCAAGCAGTAGGCCGAGATTGGGGTTGAAACACCACTCCATTGTCAGCGCCGTGGTGAGTATGGTCTGCGTGCGCACGCCGCTGTAGTGCCACATCGGCCATGCCACGCTTTCAACGCGTTTGTCGAGCGGCGTGTAGTCGGCGTAGCTCGTAGCGCCTACGATGGGCGTGGCGAAGCCGTAGCCCACGCGGCCGTGGAGGTTGAAATACTCGCCGAGAGGCAGATGGCCCGCGATGCCGACGCTCCCTCGCATGGAAAACACGCGGTAGCAGTCCGAGTAGTCGTAGGGCAGGCCGTACGGGTCCAGCTCGGGCCCGCGGCTGTCGGCACCGGAGAAGTCGCCTTCGACGAACACGCCGACGTAGCGGCACGGATTGTAGCCGATGCGCACGTCGACCTCGCCGCGCGTGCGGTTGTGCACGAATGCCCTCGGAGCCGTGTTGTGCACGCCGAAAGCGTAGCCGGCAGTGACGGCGAGTTCGAAGCGAGGCCACGAAGGCCGCTCCACACGCAGCGAATCGGCGCGTGCGACGGCTGCTGCGGCAAACGGCAGCAGGGCGAGCAGGAGTGTGGCTATGCGTTTCATATTCGCTTGCAAAGTTATGCAAAATATTCCATATGCGCGGGGCGAAACGTCAAATGGACCAACAAATTGTCCAAAATAAAAAGACAGGAGCGCACGCTCCTGTCTTTTTATTTTAGTTTTACGAGTGGTTAGACGGGGTCTTATTTCTTGAAGAAGCGGTTGTAGAGTCCCTGGAAGCCCTGGCCGTGGCGTGCTTCGTCCTTGGCCATCTCGTGCACGGTGTCGTGGATAGCGTCCAGACCGAGTTCTTTGGCGCGCTTGGCGATGCGCATCTTGTCGGCGTTGGCACCTGCTTCGGCAGCCATGCGTTTTTCGAGGTTGGTCTTGGTGTCCCACACGCAGTCGCCGAGCAGTTCGGCAAATTTCGAGGCGTGCTCAGCCTCTTCCCATGCGTAGCGCTTGAAGGCTTCGGCCACTTCGGGATAGCCCTCGCGGTCGGCCTGACGTGCCATGGCCAGATACATGCCCACTTCGCCGCACTCGCCGTTGAAGTGTGCGTTGAGGTCCTTGATCATCTCTTCGTCGCAACCTTTGGCTACGCCGATTTCGTGTTCGGTGACGAACTGAAGCTCGGCTTCAGTGTCGAGTTCCTTGAATTTCGACTTGGGAGCGCCGCAGATGGGGCACTTTTCGGGAGCTTCGGGGCCTTCGTGCACGTAGCCGCACACAACGCAGATAAATTTCTTTTCCATGATTACTTGAATTAGCGAATTAGCAATTGGTCTTTTTTTCTTTTGCAAAAATACGAATAAAACCGAGAATACAAAAATAAGAGTTTGTATAAAAACTCACCTGCGCATGCGATGGCGGTCGGTCTTTTGGCGATTATGATGGCTTGTTTCATCTTGTTTCACTGTTTCACTCCGAAACAGTGAAACAAGCGAAACAAAAAAATCGACCCCGCAGTGGCAGGGCCGATTTCTTTATTGTGAGTGTGGCGCGGCAGCTTAGAGCTGGGGACCGGCGGCTACGAGGGCCTTGCCGGCTGCGTTGTTCTCGTACTTCTTGAAGTTGTTGATGAAGCGTTCTGCGAGGTCCTTGGCCTTGACGGTCCACTCTTCGGGGTTGGCGTAGGTGTCGCGGGGGTCGAGGATCTTGGAGTCAACGCCGGGAAGCTCGGTGGGAATCTCGAAGTCGAAGATGGGGAGCTTCTTGGTGGGAGCCTTCAGGATGGCGCCGTCGAGGATGGCGTCGATGATGCCGCGGGTGTCGCGGATGGAGATGCGCTTGCCTGTGCCGTTCCAGCCGGTGTTGACGAGGTAGGCCTTGGCGCCGCTCTTTTCCATCTTCTTCACGAGCTCTTCAGCGTACTTGGTGGGGTGCAGTTCCAGGAATGCCTGGCCGAAGCAAGCCGAGAAGGTGGGGGTGGGCTCGGTGATGCCGCGTTCGGTGCCGGCGAGCTTGGCGGTGAAGCCGCTGAGGAAGTAGTACTTCGTCTGCTCGGGGGTCAGAATCGAAACGGGGGGCAGCACGCCGAATGCGTCGGCGCTCAGGAAGATCACGTTCTTGGCGGCGGGACCTGCGCTGATGGGGCGAACGATGTTCTCGATGTGGTCGATGGGGTAGCTTACGCGGGTGTTCTCGGTCACGCTCTTGTCGGCGAAGTCGATTTTGCCTTCAGCGTCTACGGTCACGTTCTCGAGGAGTGCGTCGCGACGGATAGCGTTGTAGATGTCGGGTTCGCTTTCCTTGTCGAGGTTGATGACCTTGGCGTAGCAGCCGCCTTCGAAGTTGAACACGCCGTTGTCGTCCCAGCCGTGCTCGTCGTCGCCGATGAGGAGGCGCTTGGGGTCGGTGGACAGGGTGGTCTTGCCGGTGCCGCTGAGGCCGAAGAAGATGGCGGTGTTTTCGCCGTTCATGTCGGTGTTGGCCGAGCAGTGCATGGAAGCGATGCCCTTGAGGGGGAGGAAGTAGTTCATCATGGAGAACATGCCTTTCTTCATCTCGCCGCCGTACCAGGTGTTGATGATCACCTGCTCGTGCGATGTGATGTTGAAGACAACGGCAGTCTCGCTGTTGAGGCCGAGTTCCTTGTAGTTGGTGAGTTTAGCCTTCGAAGCGTTGTAGACGATGAAGTCGGGCTTGAAGTCTTTCAGCTCGTCGGCGGTGGGGCGGATGAACATGTTGGTCACGAAGTGTGCCTGCCATGCCACTTCCACGATGAAGCGCACTGCCATGCGGGTGTCGGCGTTGGCGCCGCAGAATCCGTCGACCACGTAGAGTTTCTTGTCGCTGAGCTCGTTGATGGCGAGTTCCTTGACAGCCTTCCATGCTTCCTCGGAAATGGGCTTGTTGTCGTTCTTATATTCGGGAGTGGTCCACCACACGGTGTCCTTGGAGTTTTCGTCGAGAACGATGAACTTGTCTTTGGGCGAGCGGCCGGTGTAGACGCCGGTCATCACGTTCACTGCGCCAAGTTCGGTAGCTACGCCCTTTTCAAAGCCTTCGAGGCTGGGAGCGGTTTCGTCCTTGAAGAGTTCCTCGTAGGAGGGGTTGTAGACTACTTCTGTCGTGCCCTTGATGCCGTAGCTCTCGAGGGCTTTCTTGATTTCGTCAATCTTGCTCATAGTGTTGTGTAAATTATGGAGATATATTTGAATGTTCAGCTATGTATCGGCTATGCGCTTTCGACAAACTCTTGTTTATCGAGTGCAAAGTTACAAACAATTATTGAATCTTTGTGCAAATTGAGGAAAAATTTCTTTAATACTTCTTAAGGTCGAACACTTATACCCCTTCACACGAAAAAAAGCGCGGTCCCGTGGCGGGGCCGCGCTTTGCATATGAAGAAGTTTCTATTATTACTTCACGAGGATCTTGCTCACCTGGTTGCCCTGGCGGCGGATTACGATCTGGCCGGCAGCGGGCTCGTTGATGCGCATGCCCTGCAGGTTGAAGAACTCGACGGGAGCGTTCTCATCGGCAGTGATGTCGCTGATGGCGTCGCTCTTGCTTACGTAGAGCTTGGGAAGAACGCGGGTCTCGCTCAGTTCGGGGTAGCTGCCGAAGCTGTTGAAGCCTACGCCATAGGCCATGGTCTTGTTCACGTTGGTGTTGACGATGGTAGCGTAGCCGTCGGCTGCGATGGTCACGGTGAACACGCCTTCGGTGGCGGAGGGAGTGCTTACGAGGTTGAAGCTGTTGTAGTTGCCGGTCTGAATCAGGTAGTTGCCCTTGGCGTCCTTGATGTAGTAGCCGCCTTCGGCGGTTTCAAAGCTGTAGGTGGAGGCAGTGGTGGTGATTTCGTTGCCGTTTACGGTGGCGTCAACAACGGGCATGTAGCCGTAGGTCTTGCCGTCTTCGTAAGCGGTGGCAGCCTTGTAGGAGCCTGCGTCGTCAGCGCCGATGATGTAGTTGCCGGCGGCCATGGTGGTCAGCAGGGTGTAGGTGGTGCCTTCGGGCTGGGGATCGGGTGTGGGATCTTCGCCGCCTTCGCCGCCTTCGCCGGTGATGGTGATGGCAGAGAAGCGGAGCTGGCCGGCTTTGGTTTCGCCGTCGCTGCCGTAGATGGCATAGTCACCGACGGTGAAAGTAACGCTGGTGGCGTCGCCGGTCCATTGAACGTCGGTGTCGCCGGCGGCCTGTGCGGCAACGGTGCCGGTGCTGGCGGTCACGGAAGTGTGGCGGAAGCCTGCGTCGCTTGCAAGGGTGAACACAACCTTGCTTACGTTTTCGCCGCTTACGGTCACGGTGCCTTTGGCGTAAAGGCGGATGCTGCCGTCGTTGCGGAATGCGGGAGCGGTGGTGCCGTTGGCCTTGTCGATTTTTACGGTGAAGCCGTCCTTTGTGGCAGTGAGCGTGGACTGGTTGAAGTCGGAAGCTTCAATTACAACGTCGGCTGCTGCGGCTGCGAAGCCCATCGACAGCAGGGCTACCATAGAGAGTAAAAATTTCTTCATACGGTTGATTTTTGGGTTAAAGTATAGGGTTGACTGGTTTGTTGGTATGCGTAAAAAATAAAATACCCCGCACTGCATCGACACGTCAATTGCAGAACGGAGTACCGCTGAATGTTAAGCCCGAAAAAGCACCGGCCTGTCGCTTGAACAGACTTTCCGAACACAAGTTGGGGTGCATATACGGATTCATGCCGCAAAGTTAAGTATATTTTCCCACCCGCGCAACAAATTTCCTTTCTAATTTTTTCGTAAATTTGCCGCATGACACGTCTATGCTATATCTCGCGTGCCTACCGCGACCGCACCACTGCGGGCAACAAGGCCAAAAGCGACTATGAGGACATCCTCGCCGGCGCCGGTGCCGTCAATCTGGGTCTGCGCCGCACCTACGGCGGCGGAGCGGCGGCCACATTCCTGCGCAACCTCGCCGGCGTGGCGCGCTTCGCGCTGCGTGTGCGCCCGGCCGACACCATAGTGCTCCAGTATCCCGTCAAGAAATATTTCTCGCTGCTGTGTCGTCTGGCCCGCATGCGCGGCGCGCGCACCGTGGCCCTTGTGCACGACCTCGGCTCGTGCCGGCGCCGCAAGCTGACGGTGGAGCAGGAGATGCGCCGCCTGGGCCGCGCCGATGTCGTCGCCGCTACCAATCCCGTCATGGCCTCATGGCTCGTGGAGCAGGGCTTGCCGGCTGAACGCATCGAGGCTCTCGGCCTTCACGATTATCTTTCGGCCGCCGTGCCGCCCGCGGCCCCGGCTTCCGACCTGCGCACTGTGGCCTATGCGGGCTCGCTCAACTTGCGCAAAAACGCCTTTCTGCTGAAGATGGCCGAGGTGGATGGCGTGCGCGTGGAGCTGTACGGCAGCCTGCGCGACTATCGTCCCGAGCACATCTGCGAGCACGGCTTCGTCGAGCCGGACGAGTTCATCGCCGGAGCCGCGGGCGCGTGGGGGCTTGTGTGGGACGGCGACTCGCTCGACGCCTGTACGGGCGACTGGGGCGGCTATCTGCGCCTCAACACGCCCCACAAGAGCGCCTTCTACCTGCGCGCCGGCCTGCCGCTGATAGTGTGGAGCCGCTCGGCCCTCGCCCCGATAGTGCGCGAGCAGGGTCTCGGCCTGTGTGTCGACAGTCTGCGCGAGTTGCCCGCGCTTCTCGCTTCCGTGTCGGCCGCCCGCTACGCCTCGCTGCGCGCCGCTGCACTGCGCGCCGGCTTCGCGGCCTCCCGCGGCGCCAACCTCCGCGCGCTCCTGGCCCGCCTGAAATAGCATAAGGAACGTGGCCGGAGGCGCTGTTTGCGGCTCAGCGGTGAAAGAGTGCGTAGCGCACGACGTGCCAGACGTGTTTCACGGCAATCTCGATGCGCCGTCCGCGCTTGCGCTGGTGCTTTCGCCAGCTGCCGTAAACGCGGTGCTGCCCCACGGTGTCGCTGTCAATCCTGTAGCGCTTGCGCGGCGCAAGATAGCGGGTGGGATACACCGTCAGTCCCGGCAGACGCTGCTCCTCGTCGCGTATTTCATAGCCCAGCTTCACAGCCTCCTCGCGCATCACTACGGGCGAGATTGTGTCGTCGTGCGAGCCGTCGGGCAGCAGGTAGTGGTGGTTGCGGTAGTACTCCACGAGGCGGCGGCAGTACTCGTTGCCTTTGTCGCCCATGACGAATGCCGCCTGCAGGCCGAAGTCGGAATGTTCGGGATATATTTTTTCGTGGAATGTGGAGCATCCGCCCTCTTCGGGCAGGAAGCGGTCGAAACGGCGATAAAGGAATATGTCGCTGTCCATGTACACGCCGCCCTCGGCCCAGAGGGCATAATAGCGCACCACGTCGGCCGCAAAGGCCCACCGGCGCGCGTCGAGAGCTTCGTTCACATAAGGAATGTCGAGGGCGCGCGCGTCGGCCATGCGCCATACTTTCACTTCGTAATCAGGCAAGACGCGCTTCCATGAATCGAGACAAACTTTGATTTCTACAGGATAGGGGTCGGTGCTGAACCAGCACATGTGTATAATTTTCGGTATCATGGTGCAAAATTAGTAAATTTTTTTGCTAACTTTGCGGTGAATGAGAAAATCCATAAAAACACCCTATATGAAACGAATTATCTTGATTCTCGTAGCGGCCGTCGCACTGACGTGGACGGCACAGGCACAGGAAAAGCGCACCGCCGTGCAGGTGGCCGGCATCGCGTTCTACAACCTCGAGAACCTTTTCGACACAATCCCCAACAATCCCGAAGGCCGCGACGCCGAGTACACACCCGACGGCAAGAACCAGTGGGACGGCCGCAAGTACCGCAACAAAATCAACAACATGGCCTACGCCATCTCGCAGCTCACCACGAAGTACACGCCCTATGGCCCCGCCATCATCGGTGTCAGCGAGATTGAGAACCGCAGCGTGCTCGAAGACCTCGTGGCCAACGAAGCCATCGCCAAATGGAACCTGCAGATCGTGCACCACGATTCGCCCGACGCACGCGGCGTCGATGTGGGCCTGCTCTACAACCCCCGCTACTTCAAGGTGGAAAACGCCACGCACCACCGCCTCCACGCGGTGCCTTTCCGCACCCGCGACCAGACGTGCGTCGTAGGCTCGCTGATGGGCCAGCGCATCGCCGTCATCGTCAACCACTGGCCCTCGCGCCTCGGCGGCCAGGAGCAGTCGTCGCCCAACCGCGAGGCCGCTGCCGCGCTCAGCAAGCAGATCGCCGACTCGCTCTGGACTGTCGACCCCAACATCGGCGTCATCATCATGGGCGACCTTAACGACGACCCCCAGGACACCTCGTGCGCCAAGGTGCTCGGCGCCAAGCGCGATATAAAGGACGCTACTGCCCACGGCTTCTACAACCCCTTCTGGAAGATTCTTGACCAGGGCATCGGCACCCTCGCCTACAAGAGCTCGTGGAACCTCTTCGACCAGATAATTCTCTCCGGCAACCTCGCCGAGGCTCCCGCCGACCGCTGGCACTTCCAGCGCGCCATCGTCCACAACCACGACTTCCTCAAGGACAAGGAAGGCTCGCGCCAGGGCTATCCCAAGCGCACCTTCTCTGCCGGCAGCTATCTCAACGGCTACTCCGACCACTTCCCCACCGAAGTGATTCTCGTCCGCACGGTCGAGCGCAAGTAAGGTTCCGGGTCCGGAGGCCGGAGGCCAAAAGACCTTCATCAGACTGAAAATGCGAAAGATTCTTCTCGTCATACTCGCCACATTCGTGCTCGCCGCATCCACAGCTCCCGCTGCCGATGCGGCGAAGCCGCGTACGTCGCAGAAATCGACCGCGCGAAAGAAGAGCACGAAAGCCAAGGCCGCGCCTGCCAAGCCGCGCACCTCGGGCGATGTGCGCTGCGAGCAGCGCCGCACCGCCGGAGAGATAGAGAAGACTCAGCAGCAGATAAACACCAACACCCGCGAGACGCGCCGACAGCTCAACCGCCTGGCAAGCCTCGACGCCGAAATCAACCGCAACGAGGTCTCTATCGGCGAGATGCAGCGCCGCGTTGCCACGCTCGAAAGTCGCATAGACCTGCTGAGCGACAGCATCGCGCAGACGGAGACGCAGGTGGCCGACATGCGACGCGCCTACGGCCGCAGCCTGCGTGCCATGCGCTCGAGGCGCTCGCGCATCAGTCCCATAGCCTTTGTGCTGGGCGCACGCAGCATCAGTGAGGCATGGCGGCGCTCGCGCTATCTGCGCGAGCTTTCCGAGGCGCATGCCTCCAAGGCCCGCCGCCTGCGCGCCGCCGCCGACACCCTGGCCGCGCGCCGCACCCGCCTCGCCGCCCTGCATGAGGAGCAGAAGGCCGAGCTCGGCCGCATGGCCGTGGCACGCACGATGTTGCGCGAGAAACAGCTGAAGGCCGACACGCTGGTGGCCTCGCTTAAGCGCGAAGGCGCCTCGCTGAAACGCGCCCTTGCCGAAAAACGCACCCTGGCCGCGCAGCTCGACCGCGAGCTCGACCGCATCATAGCCGAAGAGCAGCGGCGCGCCGAAGAGGAAGCCCGCCGCAAGGCTGCCGAGGAAGAGGCCCGCCGCAAAGCCGCTGCCGAAGAAGCTGCCCGCAAGGCCAAGGAGTCGCCGGCGCCGGCTCCCGAGGAAGGCGGGAAGTTGCCGGCTCCGAAGCCGGCTCCCGACAAGCCCGAAAAAGCCCCCGCCATGTCGTCCGCGGCTGCCGAACGTGCCCTCAGCGGCAGCTTCCGGAGCAACAAGGGACGCCTGCTTTTCCCCGTGGCAGGCAGCTACAGGGTGGTGGGCACATTCGGCCGCACCGACCATCCGCGCATTCCCGGCGTGCAGGTGCAGAACAGCGGTATCGACATTGAGGCGGCCGGAACCAACGCCTACGCCCGCGCTGTGTTCGACGGCACCGTCACTTCGGTGTTCCGCATCGACGGCTACCAGAACATCGTGATACTGCGCCACGGCGAGTATCTCACCGTCTATGCCGGTCTCGACCGCATCACAGTGCGCAAGGGCGACAAGGTGAAGGCGGCGCAGCCTCTGGGCCATATATTCAGCGACCCCGACGACGGCGGTCGCTCCGTGCTGCACTTTGAGTTGCGCCATGAGAAGCAGAAACTTAATCCCTCGGAATGGGTGAAGCCGTAGACAAGGCCCGGCGCACAAGCCTCTCGCAGCGCATACTGAAGACGATGGGGCTGTTCGGCGGCGTGCAGTTGGCCACCATAGTGCTGAGCATTGTGCGCACGAAGTTCGTGGCCGTGTGGCTCGGACCGATGGGGGTGGCGCTCAACACCATATTTATATCCACGCAGGAACTGATCACTTCGGCTGTCGGACTGAACCTGCGCTCGAGCGGCGTGCGCGAGCTCTCGGCCGCCGATGAGGCCGCGCGTCCCCGCGTGGCCGGCATGTTGCTGCGTGTGGGCGTCGGGCTGGCCGTCATAGGCGCCGTCATCACTCTGATGCTGTCGCCGGCACTCAGCCTATGGACGCTCGGCAGCACCTCCGACTGGTGGTGCTTTGCATTGCTTGCCGCGGGAGCGGGCAGTGCCATCTATCTCGATGCCAACCTGGCAGCTCTGCAGGCCTACGGCCGCTTCAAGGCTCTCGCCAGAGTGACGCTCGCGAGCGCTCTGGTGTGCACCGGAGTGGCCGTGCCGCTCTACTACGGATTGCGCCTCCGGGCCGTGCTGCCCGTCTATCTCATCACCACCATAGCCTACATGCTGTGGGCGCTCCGCGAGCGCCGGCGCTGCTGTCCCGCGCCCGAGATGCCGTCGATGCGCAGGGCATGGCGCGAGGCATCGCCCATGCTGCGCCTCGGCATGTATATGACGTTCGCCGCCGTCATGGAGCGACTGTCGGCCTATATCTTTGTGGTGTACATGAGCAACGACGCTGCCGTCGGCGACCTCGGCATATACCAGGCCGGCTACACGCTGGTCAACACCTATGTGGGCGTCGTCTTCGCCGCCCTCAGCACCGAATATTATCCGCGCCTCGCCTCTGTCTGCACCTCGCGTCTGCGGGCGCAGGCCTTCGTCAGCCACGAGTTCAGGGTCGTGGCCATGGTGCTGATGCCGGTGGTGGTGCTCTTTCTCGCGGTTGACCGTATAGCCGTGAGCCTGCTCTACGCCGACAGTTTCCTGCCCATGCTGCCCTACATCGATGTGGCCGTGTGCGGCGTCGTGCTCCGTGCCTTCTCCTTCTGCTTGGCCTATGTGATATTGGCTCGCGGCGATGGCCGTGTGTATGTGGTCACAGAGGCCATCGGCGTAGTTCTCGGTCTCGTGCTGCGCATCGCGGGCTACCGCATGTGGGGCTTTCCGGGCCTCGGATGGGCCTATGTGGTCGAGTATGCGGCCTACAGCGCCGTGGTGCTGTGGGTCTACCGCCGTGTCTACGGCATGCGCCTCGGCCGCGGCATCCCGTGGCTGTGCGCAGGCGCTACTGCCGTGGGTTTCGCCGCCCTCGCAATCAAATCCGCAATTGAAAATGTTATATAAATATATATGAAAGGAGTATTCATCACCGGAGCGGCATCGGGCATTGGCCTGGCGGCGGTGCGACGATTCGCCGCCGAAGGCTGGCGTGTGGCGGCTGCCGACATCGATGCCGATTCCCTGCGGCGCAATCTTGCCGACATTGATGGCGTAGATGCGCTGCTCGCCGTAGACATATCCGACCGCGTGGCTCTCGAGGCTGCTTTCGCCGAGGCCGACCGCCTCACCGGCGGCCTTGTCTGCGTCGTGGCCAATGCCGGCATCCACGCCCGCAACACCGTGCTCACCATCACCGACGATGAGCTCGACCGCCTGCTGCGCGTCAACGTCGTCGGCACCGTCAACACCCTCCGCTGCGCCGCCACGCTGCTCGCAGGCCGCGAGGGTGCCGCTGTCGTGCTCACCTCCAGCGACCAGGCCTTCATCGGCAAACCGGGCAACTTCGGCTACGGGCTCACCAAGGGCGCCATTGCCCAGATGACACGCACCGCCGCCCTTGAGCTCGCTGCGCGGGGCATTCGCGTAAATGCCGTCTGCCCCGCTACGGTCGACACGCCCCTCGTCGAAAAGATATTCGCCGACGCCAGCGCGGCCGGAGGCGGTGACATCGACTCCATGTGGGCCGAAGAGCGCGCTTTGTTCCCCCTGGGCCGCACATGCACGCCGGCCGAGGCTGCCGACGCCATCTATTTCTTAGGTGCGCAGGCCACATTCTGCACAGGCTCTCTTTTGAAAGTAGACGGCGGACTCACTGCCGGATAACACCTTATATAATATATGATAGAACGCATCATCATCATCGACTCTGCCGACCCCGTCAGCTTCTATGGCGTGAACAACAGCAATATGCAGCTCATCCGCAACCTCTTTCCCAAGCTGCGCGTGGCTGCCCGGGGCTCTGTCATAAAGGTCATTGGCGAGGACAGCGAGACTGCCGAGTTTGAGCGCAAAATCAAGGAACTCGAGGAGTATGCCGTCCACCACAACGCGCTCACTGAGGAAGTGATACTCGACATCGTCAAAGGCGATGCGCCCAAGGAGCTGAAACGCGACGACGTCATCATCTACGGCATCAACGGCAAGCCGATCAGCGGACGCACGCCCAATCAGCAGCGCCTTGTCGAGGAATTCACCCGCAACGACCTCACATTTGCCCTCGGCCCTGCGGGCACGGGCAAGACCTATGTGGCCATCGCCCTTGCCGTACGCGCCCTTAAGAACCGCGAGGTGCGCAAAATCATTCTCTCCCGCCCCGCCGTCGAGGCCGGCGAGAAGCTCGGCTTCCTCCCCGGCGACATGAAAGACAAGATCGACCCCTATCTGCAGCCGCTCTACGACGCGCTCGAGGACATGATACCCGCCGCCAAGCTGCGCGAGTACATGGAGAGCAAGGTCATCCAGATAGCGCCTCTTGCCTTCATGCGCGGACGCACCCTCAGCGATGCCGTCATAGTGCTTGACGAGGCGCAGAACACCACCACCCACCAGATAAAGATGTTTCTGACGCGCCTCGGCATGAACGCCAAGATGATAATCACCGGCGATGTCACTCAGATTGACCTTCCGCGCAGCACGGCCAGCGGTCTCGTCCAGGCTTTGCGCATCCTCAGGGATGTTCCGGGCATCGGCCGCGTCGAGTTCGGCAAGAAAGACATCGTCCGCCACGCTCTTGTCCAGCGCATCGTCGAAGCCTACGAACGCGCCGCCGAAGCAGAAACAAAAGAGTAAACTTAAAAACGAGAAAAGCGGGATGCACCGGCCGAAGAGGCTGCGCATCCCGCTTTCTTATAGGGGTTTTCCGGATGGCTCAGAGGTCGAGGCGGTCGACTTCGAGGTCGGGTTGCATGACTTCGTGCCAGGGAAGGCCGTTGGCGGCGACGGCGGCGAGGAAGGGATCGGGGTCGAATTCCTCGACGTTGTGCACGCCGGGGGTGGCCCATTTGCCGGTGAGGAACATCATGGCGCCGCACATGGCGGGCACGCCGGTGGTGTAGCTGACGGCCTGCATGCCGGTCTCGCGGAATGCCTCCTCGTGGCTGCAGTTGTTGTATATATAATATGTGAGGGGCTTGCCTTCCTTGTCAAGGCCGGCTATGCGGCATCCGATGCTGGTCTCGCCGTGGTAGTTCTGGCCGAGATCCTGCGGGTCGGGCAACACGGCCTTGAGGAACTGCAGGGGCACGATTTTCACGCCTTTGTAGTCAACCTCGTCGATGCGTGCCATGCCGATGTTCTGAATCACGCGCAGGTGGGTCAGATATTCCTGGCCGAAAGTCATCCAGAAGCGTGCGCGGCGTATGCTCGGGTAGTTGAGCACGAGCGACTCGAGCTCCTCATGGTAGAGGATGTAGCTTTCGCGCTCGCCGATGTTGGGATAGGTGAGGGGCATGTGGTACTCCAGGGGCTCGGTGCTTATCCACTTGCCGTCCTTGTAGTAGCGGCCGCGCTGGGTGATTTCGCGGATGTTGATTTCGGGGTTGAAGTTGGTGGCGAAAGCCTTGCCGTGGTTGCCGGCGTTGCAGTCCACGATGTCGAGGGTGTGCATTTCGCTGAAGTGGTGCTTGGCGGCATAGGCGGTGAACACGCCGCTGACTCCGGGGTCGAAGCCGCAGCCGAGGATGGCCGTCAGTCCGGCTTTCTCGAAGCGCTCGCGATAGGCCCACTGCCAGGAGTACTCGAAGTGTGCCTCGTCGCGGGGCTCGTAGTTTGCCGTGTCGAGATAGTTGACGCCGCATCGCAGGCATGCGTCCATGATTGTGAGATCCTGGTAGGGCAGGGCCACGTTGATTACCATCTTGGGCTTGTGGCGCTCGAAGAGGGCGACGACCTGCTCTACATCGTCGGCGTCGACGGTGTCGCAACTCACATTGGGCTTGCCGATGGCCTTGGCCACGGCCTCGCACTTCGAAAGGGTGCGCGATGCGAGCACGATTTCGGAGAACACTTCGGGATGTTGGGCGCATTTGTGGGCAACGACGGTGCCTACGCCGCCCACGCCTATGATAACTACTTTCATTTCTATATATATGTTGGTTGTTTTTTTGTTTTATGGTTCTGCCAGAGGATGCAGGCGAAGGTGAGGATGCCGAGGGCGATGAGCAGAAGTGTCTGCGTGCCGAGCACCATATTGGCGAATGCTCCGGACTCGGCCCGGCCTATTCCGTAGCTGCCGAGAGCGAAGATGACGGCCCACTGCCATGGGCCGATGCCGCCGTTGCTGGGCACGCCCATGGCCACGCTGCTGAGCACATAGGTGACGAGCACGGCGATGACGCCGCCGGGTGCCGAGGCCAGCGCGGCGGTAAATGGAAATGCGTAGAATGCCACATATAGCTGCACAAAGTAGCAACCCCAGATGGCAATGGTGAGCAGCAGCCAGCGTCCGCGGCCGGGCATGGTGGCGAGTACGGCGAATCCGTGCCAGAGGCCGCTGACAGCCTCGCGCACTTTCAGCGCAAGCGGCGAGCGGCTGCGCGCCACATAAATCCATCCGCCTGTCAGTCCGACGGCAAAGAGCGCCCACATCCAGGGCGAGCCGAGCATGCCGGCGAGCTCGCCGACGGCACCTGCCGAGCCTTGCAGGTAATCTATCATGTGGCCGGAGGCCAGGAAGAACGTGGCGGTGAGGATGAGCACGACGGTGCACATGTCGACAAGGCGCTCGGCCACCATAGAGCCGAACACTTCCGAGAACGGTGCGCCGCTGCGGCGCGAGATGTAGGTGGTGCGCCACACTTCGCCGAGGCGTGGAAACACGAGGTTGACGGCGTAGGTGCCGAAGATGCTGAGTGTGAGTTCCCACAGGCCGCTGCGCAGGCTGAGGGCACGCAGTTGCAACTGCCAGCGTGCGGCGCGCGCCACATGGCTGAGCACGCTTATGGCCATGGCCAGGAGCAGCCACTGCGGGCGGCACTGCTCGCGCACTATGGTCCTCATTTCGGCAAAGTCGATGCTCGTGAAGAGCATATAGCAAAGTCCGACGCTTACGGCGAGCGGGATGCCGTAGGCTGCAATCTTTCCGATTATTCCTTTCTTTCGAGCGGTGTCTGTCATAGAATGGTTGCGTTGTGCGCGCGTGCGTATCTGCAAAGATACACATTTATTCCGAATATAGTGCGGGCGTGGATGCGGAGGGCTGATTTTTTAGTTAAAAACCCACTTTAACAATAGCGAAAATAAACCATATTTACCCCCTTGTGTTGTTCATAGTGTAAAGTTGACAAAATGGTGCATATGTGGTTTCAAAAATGTTACAGAATAGTAGTTGTGACGATAAAGTATGTCAATTGTAACAAAAATGAAACAAAATAAGCTATATTTAAATATTTGGTAATCAAATTTTTAAATAAGATAAAATGCTAAAAATTGCATAATTAACACATATTAACACAAAAACTCTTGCATTTGTCAAATATTGCGTAACTTTGAATCGTCAACAGCAAAAAAGCATCACAGAACCGAGTAAAAAAGCTCAAAAAAACATCATAAATATTACTACTATGGGAACTGAGAAATTTCAAAACGACCTGATGAAACTCCAGGGCAATCTCCTCAACTTCGCCTACATGCTCACCAGCAACCGTGACGACGCCTACGACCTGCTGCAGGACACCACTCTCAAGGCCCTTGACAATGAAGCCAAGTACGCTGAGAACACCAACTTCAAAGGCTGGGTGTTCACTATCATGCGCAACATCTTCATCAACAACTACCGCCGCGGCGCCCGCGCAGCCACCGTGACCGACAGCACCGACAATCTCTACCACCTGAACCTCTCGCAGGACAGCGGGCTCGAGACTCCGGAGGGTTCTTACACGGCTGCTGAAATCACTGACGCAATCAACAACTTCTCCGACGAATACCGCATCCCCTTCTCGATGCACGTGGCCGGCTACAAGTACAACGAGATAGCCGAGAAGATGGAGCTTCCTCTCGGCACCGTGAAGAGTCGTATCTTCTTCGCACGCAAGAAGCTCCAGGAACAGTTTGCCGATTATCGGTAGGCCGCGCCGGAACAAACAAAGCTCATCCTCCTCCCTCCCTACCGAAATTTTCTCTACACCCGACCAGCTGCCGCCGCGCCCCCTGCGCTACTGCAGGGGGCACGGACGGGAAGCTTAAAAAGCAATTTGTGTCCCAAAAAGGAATAAGATATTGGACGAATAGGACACAAAAGTGTTAAATAAGTTTAACTTAACACATTTTTAAACCGAAAAAATATGTTATAAAACATATAATGCCTAAATTTGCAACGTGTTTTTCATGGTATTAGATTTAAGGTTAAGAAGATTGCTCGTCGAGATGACGGGTAATTTTTTTATATATACACTCGAACTCGCAAAAAAAATCAGTAAATTTGCAGTGAAATAATATATTGCCGAGATGACTGATAAAGCCGAACGCTGGACCGAGATAGAACATCTGCCCGAATGGGATGAGGAATTCTATCTGGTGTACACTGCCCGCAAGCTGGGCAAATGGGTGATGCTTAAGACGCTGCGCCCGGAACTGCGCGACGACCCGAAGTACATGCGCATGATTGAGCAGGAGTTTGACGTGCGTTACAATCTGGCGCATCCAAACATTGTGATGATCAACGATTTCGAGGATGTGCCGGGCCTCGGACGCTGCATCGTGTGCGACGACGTGTATGGCACGTCTCTGCGCAAGCTTATCGACGAAGGCAAGGTGACTCCGGCCCACATCGAGCAGCTGCGCCGCTGTCTTCCCGATGCACTGGCCTACATACAGGCCAACCACATAGTGCACCATCCCATCCGCCCCGAGCGTATCATATTCACCGAAAACATAGGCAACCTCAAGCTCATCGACGTCGGCTTCGAGCAGCGCGCCGCCTTGAGCCGCGCCGCCGCGTGCGACGACATCCGCGCCTATGGTGATGTGGTGCTCGAGACTCTTGATGCTTCCGGCATCGACGACCCGGCGTTGCGCGAGGTGGCCGAGCGCTGCGTGCGCAAGGACCGTCGCCGCATTTCCGACGTGCAGGACTTGAAACTGGCACTCGCCGGGCCCAGTCGCAGCAATCGGCTGTATGTCATGATAATAGCGTTTCTTGTGGTCATGGTGGCTGTGCTCGGCTGGCTGTGTGCCCGACCCGTAAATAATCTCTAATGTCAGAAAAGAAAAAAATCACAATAAAAGCTCTCAGACCCACCCGCAGAGAGCTGTTGGAGTACATCCATTTCGGTATTGATCTTTACAAGGGCAACGCGTGCTTCGTGCCGCCGCTCATTGTCGACGAGCTGGCCACGCTCAATCCCAAGTCCAACCCGGCGGCTGAGGTGTGCGACTCGCAGAGTTTCATCGCTTTGCGCGACGGCAAGCCCGTGGGCCGTATCACCGCCATCATCAACCGCGACGCCAACCGCCGTTATGGCGAGGAAGCCATGCGCTTCGGTTTTGTCGATTTCGTGGACGATGCCGAGGTGGTCGACGCGCTTTTCGACGCTGCCATAGCGTGGGGCCGCGACCGCGGAGCCACGGCCATAATCGGACCCATGGGATTCACCGACATGGACCACGAGGGCATGCTTGTGGAGGGTTTTGACGAACCCGGCACCATGGCCACTATCTACAATCACCCCTACTATCCGAAGCATATGGAGCGCATGGGCTTTGCCAAGGATGTGGACTGGGTGGAATACCGGATAAAGGTTCCGGAGGCGATTCCCGAAAAAATGATGCGCATAGCCGACATCGTGCGCCGCAAGCTGGGTCTGCGCAGCGCCGTGGTGAAAAGCCGCTCCGAACTGAAGAAAAAATACGGCCGCGAATTTTTCCATCTCATCAATGAGGCTTACGCCGACCTTTACGGCTTCACTCCGCTGACCGACCGTATGATTGACCACTATGTGGACAATTATCTGAGCATTCTGCGTCTTGACGACCTCAGCATCATCGTGGACGGCGACGGGCGGCTGGCCGCCGCCGGCATCGCGATGCCGTCGCTTACGAAGGCCCTGCAGAGCTGCGGCGGCAAGCTGTTGCCGACGGGCTGGTTCAAGCTGCTGCGCGCCGTGCAGGGCAAGGGTGTGGACGTGGTGGACCTCATGCTTGTGGCTGTGCGCAAAGACCTGCAGGGAAAGGGTGTGAACTCGCTGCTGTTCTGCGAGCTGATTCCGCGTTTTGTGGCTCACGGCTACCGCGAGGCCGAGAGCAATCTCGAGCTTGAAGGCAACGAAAACGTGCAGCGGCAGTGGGAATATTTCGAGCGCCGGCAGCATCGCCGCCGCCGCGCCTGGCGCAAAGAGCTCTAAGCAAATAAACGCTAAAAAGTTTGCGACTACGGAAAAATAAGCTAACTTTGCATTTGAAACGGCCCGCACGCGCGTGCCAATATTAAAGAGCCGATGAGAGTAAAGGTCCACCATGAGGGCATAAACATACTGATTGTGACGTTGATAGCGCTTCTCGCCATCAACCTTCCGCTGTGGCTGTGGGGCAAGCACCCCGTGGTGGCTACAGTGTGCACTGTGGTCAGTGCGGTGCTCTATCTCTCGGTGGTGAACTTTTTCCGTTCGCCGCGCCGTGCTTTCAAAGGCGATCCGAAGAATGCCGTGGTGTCGAGCGCCGACGGCAAGGTGGTGGCCTTGGAAGAAACCTACGAAGGCGAGTATCTGCACGGCAAGGCTGTGCAGATTTCCGTGTTCATGACTGTGTTCAATGTCCACGCCAACTGGTTTCCGGTAGACGGCGAGGTTATATATACCAAGCACCACAGCGGCCGCTTCCAGGCTGCGTGGTTGCCGAAGTCGAGCACCGACAACGAGCGCTCCACCGTTGTGATCCGCACGCCCGAGGGGCAGCTTGTGGTGGTGCGCCAGATAGCCGGCGCCATAGCCCGTCGCATCGTCACCTATGCCCATCCCGGCATCGAGGCCTCGATTGAGGACCACATGGGCTTCATAAAGTTTGGCTCGCGTGTCGACATCTTCGTGCCCGTCGGCAGTGAAATCCTGGTCAAGCTCGGCGACCATACCACCGGCGGCGTCACCCAGGTGGCGAAGCTAAAACCAACTGAGAAATGATCAGACGCATCATATCCTGCATCCCCAACACCATCACGCTGATGAACCTTCTCAGCGGATGTGCGGCCGTCATCTTTGCTTTCAGCCACACGGTGCAGTTCGGCCCGTTCAGCGGCCAGGAGTGGGCCTACATAATGATAGGCGCCGCCGCCGTGTTCGACTTTCTCGACGGAGCCTCGGCCCGTGCGCTGCGTGCCTACTCGGCGCTGGGCAAGGAACTTGATTCGCTGAGCGATCTTGTGAGTTTCGGCGTGGCCCCGGCCATGCTGGTGCTGAACGTGATGCTCGGCCATTCGGCCCATCCGTGGCTGTGCTATGCCGCATTGTTCATTCCCGCCATGGGCGCGTTGCGTCTGGCCAAATTCAATGTCGACACCACGCAGAGCACCGTGTTCCGCGGCCTGCCCATTCCGGCCAATGCCATATTCTGGATAGGCATGTGCGGCTGGGTAGAGCGCTACGGCTATCCCGGCACGGGCCTCATAGTGGTGCTCATCGTGCTTGTGTCGCTCGCCATGGTGTGCGACATGCGCATGTTCTCTCTCAAATTCAAGAATTTCGACTGGCGCGAGAATTTTCCTCGCTACGTCATCATACTTGCGGCCATCCTGTTTGTGGTGTGTTACGGTGTCAGCGGCCTTGCCTGGACGATAGTCCTCTATATGCTGCTGTCGATGCTCACCCGTCGCCGTCAGGCATAAAGCCGTGCGGCCGGAGCCGTGTTTCTCCCTCTATTGATTCCTATGTCTACATTCCTTTTTCTTCTTCTTTTCTTTTTTGTGTTGTTGCCCCTCGGGCGCATTGGCTGGGCTATGTGGCGCCAGTACAGGCTTATAAAGCGTCATATGCGCCAGGCCGAGGAGTTTCGCCGTGCTTTCGAGGGCGCGGCAGGGCAGGGCGGACGCCCGGAGGAGCCGCAGCCGGCTCCGCGCAAGAAAAAAATCGCAGGGGATGTGGGCGAATATGTCGCCTTTGAAGAGGTGCGTGTGTACAATTCCGAATCCGACACTGCCGCAGAGACGGGCTCCACGCATGTGAAAGCCGAAGCACAGGTGGAGGATGCCGACTGGGAGGAGATAAAGTGATGGCACGGGTGAAGCTGCATCCCGCATTTTCGTTTCTCCGCCGTCTGGCCGAGAACAATGACCGCGCATGGTTTAACGCGCACCGCGCCGAGTACGACGATGTGCGCCAACAGTGGCTCGCCGAAGTGGACCGCATGATTGCGCGCCTTGCATTGAGCGATGCGCGCGTGGCCCGCGTGACTGCCAAATCGGCCGCCTACCGCATATATCGCGACACGCGGTTTTCGCCCGACAAGTCGCCGTTCAAGACGTATTTTTCGGCCGCCGTGCATGTGCAGGGACGCCGCGACGAGCGCGCCGGCTACTATCTGCAGTTCGACGAGCGCGCAGGCGAGGGCGGTCTGTACTCCGGCATGTACTGTCCGGACAGCGCGCAGCTGCGCAAGATGCGCCACGCCATAGTCGACAACATCGAGGAATTCCGCGAAATCATCAATGCTCCCGATATGGTGCGCGTATATGGCGACGCATGGGTGGGACCGCAGCTTAAGACAGTGCCGCAGGGTTGGCCGAAGGACCACCCCGACGCCGACCTGCTGCGTCTGAAATGCTATGGCAAATACAGCGAACAGAGTCCGGCTTTCTTTTCGCGCCCGTCGTGGCCGGAGGAGGCAGCCGACATGCTTGCCGTCAGCCGGCCCCTGATCGACTTCATCAACTACTCCCTCGACGAGTGAGAGACAAGGCCTGCGTGGGGTTGTGTGCCCACATAGGCGGCGCCGTGCGCGTTTTGTTCGCCGGGCAGGATTGAAATTGGCAGAATGTCGTGATGTGGGGGTGAGGAAGGCGTAGCGCTTGCATTTTGCGTACAAAAACCTCTTCAGATTTGCGAATCCGGCTCATTTATGTGGCTAATTGCTTGAGGCTACCGCTCGGCCGTATGTTAAAAAACGCGCGCGCGTATTATAGATTGGATTTTTTTAAGTATATTTGACGGCTGTTTGCCTGCCTTCCCGGCAAGCGGCATTTCGATACGATAATTTTTTTAAATTTATATCTGTATAACACCTTTAACACGTATGAGACTAAAACTGTTTCTACTGATGCTGCTGGCGTCGACATTGGCGATGACAGCACAGACCTCTGCGCTCACAGGCGTGGTGGTCAACGGCACCTCGGGCTCTCCCGTCGGAGGCGTTACCGTGGAGATTAACGGCGTGAAGGCCGTGACGGGTTTCAACGGCGATTTCAGCCTTAAGGGTCTGAATGCCGGCCCGGCATATGTTGTAATCACCGCCGAGGGCTACGAGCCGGTGGGCATGGATGTCCAGGTGAACGGCTCCGAGCTCAACCTCGGCACGGTGAAGATGACGCCCGTAGCCGAGAACGCTGTCGACGAGTACTTCGGCAACAACGACGACCTTATGTTTGACGAAACGGCTCTCGACGATGAAGAAGGTGTGAGCCAGGGCGTCTCGTCGCTGATGGGCGCCAACGACAACATCTACTACAGCACGGCCAGCTACAATTTCGGCCCGATGTACTTCAACTATCGCGGCTACGACAGCCAATACCAGAGCGTATATATCGACGGCGTCAAGTTCAACGACCCCATCCGCGGCCGTTTCAACTTCAATTCGCTGCTCGGCATGAGCTCGCGTGCTTTCCGCAACCGCACCAACACTGTGGGCCTTTCGGCTTCCAACTACGGTTTCGGCGACATCGCAGGCTCGACCAACTACAACACCACCACCGACCTCTATGCTCCCGGCTTCAACGGCTCCGTGGCATTCTCCAACAGCAGCTATCTGCTGCGCGCCATGGTCACGTATTCGTCGGGCGTGAACAAACACGGCTGGGCCTACACCGTCAGCGCCATCGGCCGCTATGCCAAGGAAGGCGTGCAGCCCGGCACATTCTACAATTCGGGTGGCCTCTTCTTCAGCCTCGAGAAAATTTTCAACGACAACAACAAGCTGACGCTCACCGCATTCGGCGGTCCCACGCAGCGTGCTACAGGCGGCGCCACCTATCAGGAGGTGTACGACCTCACCGACGACAACCTCTATAACCCCTTCTGGGGCTGGCAGGACGGCAAGAAGCGTTCCAGCCGCATAACGGAGACATTCGACCCGACCGTGATTCTCAACTGGCTGTGGGGTAAAGGCAACACCACGGTGAACACCGCGGCGGCTTTCCGCTACACGCACTACACTCGCAGCGCACTGCAGTATTTCAAGGCCAACGACCCCAACCCCACCTACTACCGTTATCTGCCCTCCTACTATCTGGACGACAATGACCAGCCCACCGAGCAGAGCGAGTACTACACATGGCTGTGGAAGAACGACGATAGCTTCCGCCAGATCAACTGGGACAACCTCTACGGCATCAACCGCCTCAACAACATCCAGAACGAGAACCTCAGCGACGCCGACAAGAAAGGCTCGAGCTACATCCTGGAAAACCGCACCAACAATCAGGTGCAGGCCCTGCTCAACAGCTATGTGAACACCCGTCTGAGCAATGTGGCATCGCTGCAGGGCGGCGTTGACTTCAACTACACGCGCCAGAGCAATTACAAGACCATCCGCGACCTGCTGGGCGGCGAGTTCTGGACCGACGTCGATCCCTTCTCCGACCGCGACATCACCATCGCCCCGGACAACCTGCAGAACGACCTCGACAACCCCAACCGCCGTGTGGTGGTAGGCGACAAGTTCGGCTACGACTACGACTACAACTACATCAACACGGGCCTGTGGGCTCAGACTGTGATCAACCTGCCCAAATGGGACATCAACGTGGGCGCCCGCATGAACTACACCAACTTCTACCGCGAAGGCTACATGCGCAACGGCCGCGCTCCCGAAGTGGGCGAGAACGGCTCGAAGGGCAAGAGCAAGACGCTCGACTTCCTCACCGCAGCTGTTAAGGCCGGCTTCACCTACAAGCTCAACGGCCGCAACCAGTTCGTGGTGCAGGCCGAGTATGGCTCGCGCGCTCCTCTGGCCGACAACGTGTTCATCGCTCCGCGCGTGAAGAACACCACCATCGCCAACCCCGAGGCTCAGATCGACTTAAGCGTCGACGCATCCTATGTGTGGAACTACCGCCGCTTCCGCGGTTCTATCACCGGCTTCTACACCAACATGTCGCACGCCGTTGAGCGCACCGGCTTCTACGACGAGCAGTACAACACCTACGCCATCTACGCCCTCGAAGGCGTGAAGCGCGAGTACAAGGGCGTGGAACTGGGCATGGCCTACAAGATCACTCCCAGCATCACCGCTACCTTCGCAGGCACCTACGCCCGCTTCCAGTACAAGAACAATCCTCTGGGCACTCGTTCGTTTGAGAACGGTCTCTATCCCGACGTGTCCAACACCGTTTACCTCAAGAACTACTATCTGGGCTCGACGCCTCAGAGCCAGTTCAACGTAGGCATTGACTATGCCGCTCCCAAAAACTGGTTCTTCAACCTGAACGGCACCTGGCAGGGCGACGCCTATGTGAACCTCTCGCCGGCATACCACGAAGCAATGCCCGGCCTGGCCACGATGTACCCCACGGAGGCTGAAATCCTTGCGAAAATTGAGGAACTTGCCCACCAGGACAAGCTCGACTCGCACTTCACCCTCAACTTAAGCGTCGGCAAGGCCATCTACCTGCGCAAGGGTCCGAGCCTCAACTTCAACCTCAGCATCAACAATGTGCTCAACAACCGCGACGTCGTCACCTACGCCTACCAGCAGGGTCGCGTCGACACGAAGAACTACGACCGCAACGCCTACCCCAACCGCTACCAGTACGCGCAGGGCATCCGTCTGTTCTTCAACTTCGGTGTGCGCTTCTGATAGATTCTCCTCACACATATATATAATATAAGCAATGAAGAAATCGCTCTTATATATCGCAGCCGCCGCTCTCAGCTCCGTAGCCCTCGGCGCATGCGACGACGACATGGCCCTGCCGCCCATCGCCGAACCCGAATCGGAATGGGTGGGTATGGAGAACACAACTGTCGAACAGGTGAAAACCGACTACTGGCAGGACGTCAACAACTACAACACACCCGTCAACCTCAATGAGAACGAGGAAGAAATCATCCTCAAGGGACGTGTGATCAGTTCGGACGCCACCGGAAATATCTACAACAACCTTGTGGTGCTCGGCGAAGACGGCTATGCCATGACCATCGCCGCCCGCACCGAAAGCAGCTCCAAAAAGCTGGCCGACCAGTATCCCTTCGGCTCCGAGGTGTACCTCAATCTGTCGGGTCTCAGCGTGGGCCGCTACGCAGGTCTCTTCCAGGTGGGCGCCCCCAGCGGCACGGAAATCACCTTCCTCACCAACGCGGTGCTCGTGGAGCATCTGCAGGCCAACAGCATCGGCTATCCCTCGAGCGTCGAGCCTCTGGTGGTCGACATCGCCACCCTCACCGAGGCCAAAAACTCCACCGAGGGTCTGCGCAAATACATGAGCCAGCTCATCCGCATCGACGGCGTCACATTCCAGAACGCCGGCAAGCCCTTCGCTGCCACCGCCACCGAGAACCAGTATGTGACCGATGCTGCCGGTGCCCGTATCAACGTGCGCTGCAGCAACCGCGCCACCTGGCACAACGACATCATCCCCGGCGGCGCCGGCTCCGTGGTCGGTATCCTCAGCTATTTCAACAACGACTGGCAGATACTGATGAACGACGCAGCCACCGACCTTATCGACTTCGACCCCTCCGCCATTCCCGGCCCCGCTCCTGAGGTTGACCCCGAAGGCGACGGCACCGCCGCTTCGCCCTACAACGTGGCAGCCGCCCTCAAGGTGATTGCCGCAGGTCCCGCCAGCACCGAGGTGTATGTGAAGGGTATAATCACCAACCTCAGCATCGACACCAGCTACGGCAACGCCACCTACGACCTCGTGGACGTGATTGGCGGCGAGAGCGTCAAGGCTTACCGTGGCTACTGGTTCAACGGCGACCGCTTCACCGCTACCGACCAGATGCAGAACGGCAAGGAAGTCGTCGTGTGCGGCGTGCTTGAGAACTACATGGGCAACACTCCCGAGATAAAGCAAGGCAACAAGGTCGTGAGCTACGACGGCAAGACCTCCGACGACAGCTCCACGGATCCCACGCCCGACCCCACTCCTTCCGACGCCATCTACTCGGAGACCTTCCAGGGCGGCACGCTCGGCGACTTCACCGTCGAGAACAAAATCTCCAACGACTACAGCGGCTGGTATGCCAAAACCTCCAACCCTGCCTGCGCCATTGCCAACAGCTACACCAACAGCGTGAATCTCGAGGCCGAGAGCTGGCTGATCTCGCCTGAAATCGACCTCGCCGGCTGCACCGGCATCAGCATGAGCTTCAAGCAGGGCTTCGGCTTCGACTTCCCCACCGAACAGGACGAATTTTATGTGGTGAAAGTGCAGGCCGACGGCGGCGACTGGACCGACCTCACATGCACGGTGTTCCCCGAAAAGGGCAGCGGCAACTGGACCAGCATGGGCGAGAACAAGTTTGACTTCGACGCTTATGCCGGCAAGAAAATCCGCGTGGCCTTCGTCTACAAGAACGACGGCACCAAGAGCCGCGCATGGGAGATCCAGGACTTCCTCGTGACGGCTTCCAAGTAAAACGAAACCTCATTGTGAACAAAACAGCAATCACATCGAATATGAACAAGATAAAATCATACGCAAAGGCATTCGCCGTAGCTGCAGTCGCCGCAATGGGTTTCACCGCCTGTCAGGACGACTTCGACACCCCGAATCTGCCCGTGCCCGAAGCCACCAAGCAGGCCAACTACACGCTTGCCCAGGTGAAGGCCCTCTACTGGCAGGAAGAAGCCAACTATGCCCACACCGTGACCGAGTGGGGCGACCTGCAGGAGCATAAAGCCGACTCCGCTGCCGCTCTCAACACCGACCTGCCTCGCCTGCAGGCCGGCGAGCACATCGTCGTGAAAGGTCGCGTCGTAAGTTCCGACGAGGCCGGCAACGTGTTCAAGAGCCTCGTCATCGACGACGGCACCGCGGCCCTTCCTTTCAGCATCAACCGCTACAACCTGTATCTGAACTACCGTGTGGGCCAGGAAATCGTCATCGACCTCACCGGCATGGACATCGGCAAATACAATGGCTACATGCAGGTGGGCAAAATGGACTTCTACGAGGCCGGCAACGCCTGGGAAGTGTCGTTCATGGCCCCGGAGACCTTCACACGCGGCTCCGAGCTCAACGGCCTGCCCGATGTGTCGAAAGTCGACACCCTGCAGATCAACAGCTTCGACCAGATACCCGCCACGCCGGCCGGCCTGCAGACCTACCAGGGCCGCCTCGTGCGCTTCAACAACGTCGAGTGGCAGAACGGCGGTGTGGAGACTTATTCCACCTACCACAGCAGCGGCGTGAGCCAGAACATCATCGACGTCAACGGCCAGACCCTGGCAGCACGCACCAGCGGCTACTCCAACTTCTGGAACCAGACGCTGCCCGAAGGCCGCTGCGACGTGGTCTGCATCCTGGGCTACTACAGCTCGGCATGGCAGCTCACTCTCATCGACGGCAACAGTAGCATGAACATCGGCAATCCCACCGCCCAGCCCGGCGGCGAGAGCAACCCCTACAGCGTGGCCGAGGCCATCGCCGTGCAGGCAGCCGGCACCGCTCCCGTATCGGCCGTATGGACCGAAGGCTACATCGTCGGCACCGTGGCTCCCGAGGTGGAGGAAGTAAAGACCAACGAAGACATCGAATGGGGCAGCGACCCGATGCTGGCCAACACGGTTGTCATCGGCTCCAACCCCGACACCAAGGACATCGCCGACGCTATCGTGATCGCCCTGCCCGCCGGCAGCGTGATGCGCGAGTACGTCAACATCCAGGGTCATCCCGAAAACTTCGGCAAGAAACTGGCCGTGCGCGGCATCCTGGCCTCCTACATGGGCACCTTCGGCATCACCGGCAACAACGGCACCGCTTCCGAGTTCCATCTCGAGGGCGTGGAGATTGGCTCCGGCATCCCCGCCGGCAACGGCACGCAGACGTCTCCCTACAACCCCGAGCAGGTAATAGCCGTGAATCCCACGTCTAACACCGAGGCTCCCGAGGGATATTCCAGCGTATGGGTGAAAGGCTATATCGTAGGCTCCATGCCCGCCGACGGCACCTATATTGACAAGACCATCTTCGGCACTGCCGCCGAACTCAAGACCAACATCGTGCTGGGTCCGACACCCGACTGCACCGATGCGTCGAAGTGCATCGGCATCCAGCTGCCCAACAACAACATCCGCACGGCGCTCAACCTCATGGACAACCCCGGCAACCTCGGCAAGGCCGTCAGCGTGCTCGGCGACGTGATGAAGTACTGCGGCGGTCCCGGCGTGAAGAACCTCACCAACTATGTGCTCGAGGGCGGCGATCCCACACCCGATCCCGACCCCGTCGGCTCCACGCTCTACAGCGTGAGCTTCCAGGACGGTTCGCTCGGAGCATTCTCCGTCGAGAACAAGATTGAGAGCACATTCACCGGATGGTACGCCAAGACCTCCACGCCTCCCTGCGCCATGGCCAACAGCTATGTGGGTGGCGTTAACGTGGCTGCCGAGAGCTGGCTCATCTCCCCGACCATCAACCTGTCCGCCTGCACCGGCGTCGGCATGAGCGTGAAGATGGGCTGGGGCTTCGACTTCCCCACCGCGCAGGACGAATATTATGTGGTGAAAGTGCAGGCCGACGGCGGCGACTGGACCGACCTCACCATCACCAACTTCCCCGCAAAGGGCACAGGCAACTGGACGAGCATGGCCGAGAACAAGTTCGACATCGCCGCCTACGCCGGCAAGACCATCCGCGTGGCTTTCGTCTACAAGAACGACGGCTCCAAGAGCCGTGCGTGGGAGCTGCAGGACTTCACCATCACCGGCTCGGGCAATGCCGTCATCGGCGGCACTGTCACTCCCGACCCCGATCCCACTCCTGATCCCGACCCCACACCCGATCCGGACCCCACGCCCGGCAGCGACGTGACGGTGAATGCCTCTGATTTCACCATCAGCGGTTCTACCGGCACCGCCACAGCGGGCGCCTATACCCTCACCCTCGACAAAGCCACCGGCACCACCAATCCTCTGTACCACGCCGGCACAGGCGCCATCCGCCTCTACAACGGCGGCACGCTGACCGTCAAGGGCGCAGGCATGACCAAGATTGTGATTACGCTGGCCAGCGACGCCGGCTTCCGCTACACCACCTTCACGCCCAGCACCGGCACCATTGAGCCCGCACAGGCCGCCGGCGACAAGAGTATCACATGGGTGGGCGACGCATCGGAAGTCACTTTCACCGTGGGCGCACAGGCCACGATGGGCTCCGACGGCGAATCTGCCAAGGGCCAGATCCGCTTCACCGCTGTCGACATCACCGCGAAGTAAGAATCCACTCCCCTTATAGAAAATCGGCGACTCCATCCGGGTCGCCGATTTTTTTTGTAAAAAACTTGCATAACTAAAATATTAGTTATACCTTTGCTGCATCAACTAAAAGATTAGTTATGGCAAGCAAAACAAAACGACTTACCGAGAAAGAGGCTCCCATCATGAGCATGCTCTGGGAGCACGGGCCGATGTTCGTGCGCGAGATGCTGCCGCACTACGACGAGCCGCGCCCGCATGTGAACACCGTGTCGACCATCGTGCGCATCCTCGAGGACAAGGGCTATGTGGCCCACGAGGCCGTGGGCGGCTCGCACCGCTATTATGCCGTGGCCATGCCCGCCGACTTCCGCGAGCGCTCGCTGGCGCAAGTGGTGAAAAACTATTTCAACAACAGCTATGCTTCGGCCGTGTCGGCTCTCGTGGAGGAGGAGAAAATCTCCGTCGACGAGCTGCGGCGCATCATCGACATGGTGGAGCAACGCAATAAACCCTCTTGAATCATGCCCTCACTTTTTGCCTATAGCCTTTATTCAGGTCTGTTCCTGCTGGCAGGATATCTGGCCTACCGCGCCCTCCTCGCTTCCGAAAAGCAGCCGTCGCTCAACCGCGCTGCGCTGCTGGGCTTGTATGTCGTGGCGCTGCTTGCGTTGCCGGTTGCTGCCGGCCTGGCAGCCCTGCGTCCTGTCCACGTCGCCCCGGCGGGAGTGGCAATTGATCTGACGGCGATTGCGGTGGCCGTCGCGGATGCGCCGCGCGCGCAGTGGCAGGAGTGGCTTCCGATGGTTGTGTGGGCCTACGCCGCCGGCGCGGCGGCCGTGGTGTTGCGCACGCTGTGGGGCTACGGCCGGCTGGTGCAGCTGATTGTGCGCGGTCGCCACGAGCGCCGCGACGACTACACGCTCGTGGTTCTTCCCGAGGCAGTAGTGCCTTTCAGTTTCATGCACTATATTGTAATCGGCGAGGCCGACAGTTGCCGTGCCGACATGATGGTGACGGCCCACGAACTCGGCCACCTGCGCTGCCGCCACTGGATTGACCTTGTGCTGGCGCAGGCCGTGTGCGCGCTCATGTGGTACAACCCGGCCGCATGGCTCATGCGCTCGGAACTGCGCCGCGTGCACGAATACCAGGCCGACGCCGCCGTGCTGGGCAGTGGCTTCGACGCGCGCTCCTATCAGATGCTATTAATAGAAAAGGCTGCCGGCGTAAGATTGCAGTCGCTCGCCAACAGCCTTGATCACAGTAATCTTTCAAAACGTATCACTATGATGTACAAACAAAACAATGGGGCTGCGCGCCGCCTGCGCGTGCTCGCCCTCGTGCCGGCCCTGGTGCTGGCCGCATTCGCTGCCGGACAGCCGGCCGTGGCAGCCACACTTTCGGCCGTCAAAAGCCTTACGATGGCGGCGGCTCCCGCCGCCACGGCTTCGGCGGCAGCCACTATCGACAGCAAAGTTACGGAAAAAACCGAAACTGCACAACCCCGTCCCGCTCAACTGCCTCGCTACAAGGGCGGAGAAGGTGCGATGTTCTCCTACCTCGCAGGCAACATCCGCTATCCCGAGGAGGCCGTGAAGGCCGGCAAGCAGGGCCGCGTGCTGGTCAAGTTCACCGTGCAGCCCGACGGCCGGGTGACCGACGTTGAGATAGAACGCGGCGTGGACCCGGCGCTCGACAAGGAGGCCGTGCGCGTCATCTCCGCCATGCCCGCGTGGGAGCCCGGTCTCGACGAGGCCGGCAAGCCCGTGGCCTGCGCCTATGCGCTGCCCGTCACCTTCAAGCTCGCAGGCGGTGAAAAAAGCAAGACAGAAGAACCGAAGGCCGCTCTCGTGGCCGTGGCCGGAGAGAAAGGCGATAAAGCCACTGCCGACGGTGCCGAGCTCGACAACGTTGTGGTCATCGGCTACAACGGCATTGCCAAAGTCGCCACAGAGAAGCCCGTCATCTTTATAGGCGGCACTCTGTACGAAGGCGACCTCAGCAGCATCGACCCGAACCGGATCGAGAGCATCACAATACGCAAGGACGACCCGAAGTACCCTACAGGCGTAGTGGATATCACCCTCAAGGAGAAAAATCAATAAGCTACAGACATATATGAGAATTTGGCCGCGGCACGGGTTGCCGCGGCATTTTTTTCGACAAAAATTGCAAAAAAACGAAAAAAGGCCGCGTGCGTTTGGCGAGAATGTGCTATCTTTGAAAATTAATCGTTACGCACATGCACGACACTCACCATATACATCCCGAGAACGACGCGCAGTACGCCGGACTGGTCGTAAACAGCGGCGTGGCACAGCCGCCGAGCGTCAATCCCTACGCATCGCGCCGCCCCAAACGCAAACCGCTGCCATCGGCAGGAGAGCTTGTGGAGGGCATTCTGCGCGGCGATGTGACCATGCTCAGCCGCGCCGTCACCCTTGTCGAGAGCCTGTCGCCCACACACCAGGCCGTGGCGCAGGAGGTGATAGAGAAATGCCTGCCCTACAGCGGCCGTTCGCGCCGCATAGGCATCACCGGAGTGCCGGGTGCCGGCAAGAGCACGAGCATCGATGTGTTCGGCCTGCATGTGCTCAAGCGTGGAGGCAAACTGGCCGTGCTTGCCATCGACCCCTCGAGCGAGCGGACGAAAGGCTCGATTCTCGGCGACAAGACCCGCATGGAGAAGCTCTCGCAGCATCCCGGCGCGTTCATTCGTCCCAGCCCCTCGGCTGGCAGTCTCGGCGGTGTGGCGCGTAAGACAAGGGAGACGATAGTGCTGTGCGAGGCCGCGGGCTACGACAACATATTCGTGGAGACCGTAGGCGTGGGGCAGAGCGAGACGGCCGTGCACTCGATGGTCGACTTCTTCCTGCTCATCCAGCTCGCCGGCACCGGCGACGAGCTGCAGGGCATAAAGCGCGGCATCATGGAGATGGCCGACGGCATTGTAATCAACAAAGCCGACGGCGACAACGTCGGCCCTGCGCAGCTGGCGCAGGCACAGTTCCGCAGCGCGCTGCACCTGTTTCCGCCCACGGCCAGCGGATGGAAGCCCGAGGTGCTCACCTACAGCGGCTATTTCGAGCTCGGCATCCCCGAGGTGTGGGACATGATCGACCGCTACTTTGCGTTCACCGAGGCCAACGGCTACTTCACCCACAAGCGCCGCGAGCAGGCACGCTGGTGGATGCGCGAGAGCATCGACGAAGCTCTGCGCGGCAATTTCTACAACAATCCCGAAGTGGAGCGCATGCTCGCCGGGCTTGAGACCGAGGTGCTGGCCGACCGCCGAAGCTCGTTCACAGCCGCACGCGACGTGCTCGACTATTATTTTTCCTCACTCCGCGAGAAATGACAATGAAAAAGACACTCATTCTCTTTATGGCCATCGTGGCCTGCATAGCCATCACGGCAGCGACGCCCGCCAAGGACGGCGCGCAGATACAGTTCGACGAGAAGAGCCACGACTTCGGCACCATAGGCGCCGAAGGAGGCGCGGTGACACATGTGTTCACTTTCACCAACACCGGCACAAAGCCTCTGATTGTGCTCAGCGCCACGGCCAGCTGCGGCTGCACCAGGCCCGAGTACACCACCGACCCGGTCAAGCCCGGCAAAAAAGGTAAAATCAAGGTGACATATCTGCCGTCGGGACAGCCGTTAGGCGAGTTCAACAAGGTCGTGCGCGTGCGCACCAATGCTTCCGGACGGCGCACCACGCTGCAGATAAGCGGCGCGATCGTGCCCGGCACCAAGAAGCCCGAACATCCGTAGGGATATAAACCAAATGCGGAGTTGCCTCACGGCATCTCCGCATTCGTAATAAACCAATCATTATCACATTTCTTGCAATGGAAAAAGTAATCTTGCTATGT